>JAZDKH010000222.1:0-3278 GCA_043803325.1 Methanobacteriota archaeon
TCAAACAATTTCTGACCTTTTATCCCCATTAAATGAATTATAACATTTTTTTTATACTTTGTATCACAATACTAAAAACGCGATAATGCATCGCTCTTTAATTTCCCAGTTTCTGGACCTGGAATGTGTCATACTTATAGGTTTTTTCCTGATAATTTTCTTATTTACTCCATCGTGTGAAGCTGAGGTCTCCATCGAGACTATCATAGATACCATAGGTATGATAGATGATCATACAACCATCGCCATGGGAAGCGGAACTTCAGGAATTAACAGGTCTGCCATGCTATACCGTGACTCGTCGATGTCTAACGGGGGAGCCCTTTTGCTGAATAAAAAAGTTGGGACAGGGAGTGGTGGATCTACGGACTCTATTGAGGCACAGAAAGTACTCAGTTATAATTCAGCAGGAACCGGTAGTCATATCGCTGTGAGTGATGATGCTGCCTTCAGTTCAACCAAAACACAGGATTCTGATGTAACACCGATCTGTGCATTTGCATCAGGATCAGAGGGAACATTAAACCAATCAACCTCTGCATCGGCATCACTGGATATTATAAATGCCAATACATTGCAACTCACAACATCAACCAGGATTACTCCAGGTGATCTGCAATACTCAGTGATTGCAAACACTTCTTTGCCTTTTGAGAACTATTCAAGTCCTGCTACCATAGTATCATCATTCACCTATGATGATCAGACCGCGGATGAGATGAACCGGGTAACTGATCGGTCAAAGGTCTCCGGGATCTTCGATCTCTTCAACCGAGTATATCGCGGCGGGAAGAGTACTACGATTCAGGCACAGACACAGACGACCTCAGGCATGGTGAGTTCAAAGACCACTGCAGAGCATACCTATGCACAGAGGAATGGAACAGATCAGCCTCCGGAATGGAGTGGTTCTATGGTGTATGCTGCAGATAGTATGACAAACGGGGGATCCTTTGACGAGATCCGGACACTCTCATCAGAAAAGACCATATCATCCCAGCGGGCACTCTCCTATCTGGCGAACGGATCAACCTCCATGCAGACAGAGGAACGGATCGTTGCGCTTAAAGAAGATCCCATTGGAAATGATTCTGCTACGGGTATAAAATGTGTGTTTGCCGGAGAAAACCCAAATATTACAGATAAATCCCCATACCAGTCCATCGTAGGATCGTCACAAGTATTCGGAGTTGATTCAGCACAAATCTCATCAACCGCAAAAATTGATATGGGAAGTGACGAAAATGGATCTATACCACTTAAAGTAGATTATAAGGTTGATATTACATCCCCCGTGCAATTTGATGCCATGATAGTGCAGGTGATGACTGATCCTGACAAAGACGGAAAGTATGAAGATCTGAATGGAAATGGACGCCAGGATATCCAGGATCTTGTACTTTTATTTAAAAACTTTGAATGGCTATCAAAGAGTTCCCTCTCGCCGAGGTTTGATTTTAATAATAACGGAAGGGTAGACCTCGCTGATCTTACCCAGGCTTTCAAAGATGTGAAGTCATAAAAAATTCCAAATGAGAACATGTAATTGTCCGGAACATTGAGAATATATTCCGTATCTTTATTAATTATTCAAACATAATATGACAAAATATTTCAGAGATTAATCGTGTCGAAATCACCAGTCATCCGGGTTCTGTTCGTAGATGACAACCAGGACCTTGGTAACCTCTTTCAATTATTCCTTGAGGGGACAACGGATTTCAATATCTATACCTGCACATCCGCAGAAAGTGGCCTCGATTACTTATCAGAGCATACTGTCGACGCAATAATTTCAGATTATTCTATGCCTGATATGAATGGAATTGAATTCTTAAAAGTTATCAGGCAGCAGTACCCTGAAATGCCTTTTATCATCCTGACAGGTGACGACAGCAAAGAAACAGCAATAGACGCTCTCAACTCAGGTGCTGATTTTTATCAAAATAAAGGTGGGGACCTTGATATCCAGATCATCGATATTACGCATAAGATCAGAATTCTGGTTTCCCAGAGAGAAGCAGAAAAATCAATTCGGCGTAAGGATGCCATACTTGAGGCCATAAGTTATGCAGCAGATCAGTTTCTGAAAGGAAATCTCTTCCAGATTGATTCACATGCAATTATTAGTCAGTTAGGAAACGCAACGGAAGCTGATCAGGTATGCCTGTATAATATCAAAGAGTCCAAGGAATCAGGATCTCTCATGTATGATATACGAGCATCCTGGTCACGGACAGGAGTTATGAATGATATTTCTCCGCTCCAATGGCCACAAAGATGGCATCAGGTTCTTGCTGATTCACATCCCTTTTCCGGAAACCCGGATGATGGATCATCAGAAGAGAGTGAATTTCTTAAGTCATCAGGGATTAAATCGATTCTCATCCTCCCCATAAATGCAAATGCGATATTATGCGGTTATCTGATTTTCATTAATCAGCACCAGGTATTCCAAAGATCTGCAATTGAGATACAAACACTCCGAATGGCAGCAGAAGTGATAGGTTCTGCCAGATATCGCAAACATATCGAAGAATTTTTCAAATGCCCGGTTGAGGAAGCCATACTTGGAATCTTTCTCCTTTGTGGAAATGATCTCAGGTATGTCAATCCTAGGATATGCTCTATCTTTGGATATCAGCGGGAGGAATTGCTCAAAATGGAGGATCCTCTCATTATTATTCATCCAAATGATCGGGAAATGGTAAGAAAACACATTTATCAGACATTAGAAGGGAGCGATCCCACCCACCCCTTTGAATGTATTGGAGTAAAGAAAGATCAGAAAGAGATATTTCTGGAGATATACCTGACTACAATCAAATGTCAGGGTTCTCAATGTGTTGCAGGAAATCTGATAGATGTTTCTGATAGGAAGATGATTCAGCAATCTCTTCAGGAAAGTGAACAACGATATCGCAGACTTGCTGAACAACTTGATGACCTAATCATTGTCATCGATACGAACTGGCAGATATCATATGCAAATCCTGCAGCATCATCTGTATTTCCACGATCTATATCAGGAGACTCCATGGACGTGAGAGATATTCTGAAGGGAGATATCTTCATCGAGTTTATCAATATCGTCCAGGAATCAATGAACGATGGATCAATCAGGGCCTGGAGTATGGAGATCTCCCTTCCAGAACAGGGAAGAACCTGGTATGATATTTCAATAACCCCATTAAAGGTTGATGATAGCCAGATATCTTCCATCGTCATCTATTTCCATGATGTCTCATACAGGGTTCAGAAGGAGGAGGAGATCCGCC
>JAZDKH010000223.1:0-5492 GCA_043803325.1 Methanobacteriota archaeon
GTGCTGAGCAACTGACCGATAATGTCGTCAATAGTCAATTTCTCCTGTACCGAAAAGAGATATTCACTGATGACCGGGAAGGGTGATTGGGCAAAGATTGTTTCGTGCCTATCACCCTTTCTTTGTTCGAACCGCCCCGAGTAATCCCAGGAATCTTCCAGCATCTCCCGAAGTACTGAAATTGCCGCTCCGCCCCATTCTGTTTCACAAACTGAATGAAATCCATTTTGAATGTTTACACACGCGATTCCTCCATCAGGTTCGATCATGTAATTAAGGGTACTGAGCACTGCCGGGCGGTTCATCCAATGAAAACTGAGGCCCATGATGCAGACCTGCAATGGGGGGAGATCTAATTGGTTAATGGTTGTATCAGCCCCTGATAACCACCTAATATGACATGTTGTGGATATTTCTGATTCATATCGTTTTCCTTCGGCCAGCATCTCTGGTTCTGGATCGACCGCATGAATCCAAAGTCCCCTCATGGCAAGCGGAACCGCGATATTCCCGGTTCCGCATCCAAGATCAAGGATATGAGATTCAGGTGTGAGGGCAAATTGGGAGATGATCGCATCAAATACTTCAGCAGGATATCCCCTGCGGTACTGTCTGTAATATTGGGTTTTTCCAGTGAAGAATCCGGTCATATTATACTCCAGTTAGAAGAGAGGAGGTTATACCGGTGGCCGGTTGATAGTGAGGAGTTTATAGGTGAGAATAAGAATGGAATTTTATTCAGATAATTACCGGTGATGAAAGAAGCAAACCAGTGAATAATTGGTATCAAGTATAAATTACCCACTACTCTCTATCTGGTGTATCAATTGACCAGATTATCATACCACTATATTTCTCATAGTCAGCATTATACCTCCCATCCGTGGAATGATCTTTATAATATTCACGGATTTCTTCTTTCATCTCATCGGAAAGCGTCTGACTGAGAAGCAAATAATCAATTGCCTTTTCAGCTGCATCCGACCAGTCCTGTTCACGACGTACTGATTTATGGTAAAATTTGATGATTGGATGAAAACCCAGGGTATAGAGGTACATAAACGGATACAATAACCCTGCTGCAAAGGTATCACTTTGCGGTGCTTTTCTCAAAATTTTGACATAGATATCACTAGGTACTTTATCAGGATTTTTCCGGATAAAATTACTATAATAACAGTACTTCTTTGAACAGGCCATCATCCGGTCAAATGTCTCCACGTCATTGATACCTGGTGTCATTGAGGCTATCACGAGATCAAATTTATTTCTAAAACCCAGTTTATCAATATCGGCGGTCCACCATGAGCATTCGATAGGGTTTATTTGAATCCCTTCATGTTCTGCTATCTCCCTAAGCCGTCCAAGCATTCCAGATGAAATATCAAGTGAAGTCACCTCTGCACCTGCCTGTGCAAGAGGTATGGACAGAGATCCGGTACCACACCCGATATCAAGAACGGTTGCACCGAATGGTTGGAAACCTGCCTCATCTAATAGGTTAAAAAAATCTGCAGTCTTTTTCTGTTTACGTTCCTCATCCATATCTTTTGCAAAGGTATCTGCCCGCCTGTTCCAACGGACTGCCTGCATCTCATCGGTGATTATATCAGTTTCATGCATGGATGATTTCCAACAATCCACCCAGCATTTGGTATTTTCATTTTGGATCATAATTATGATTAAATTTAAATTTCTCCCTCACAAATTTGTTGCCATTATATTCGGGTAAATCAGGTGGGATTACTCATTCTCAACATTCTCACTTCAACCTCCTGTCCCTGAGCGAGATCCTTTGACCCAACATGGAGAACCGCATCTGCCCTGATCCCCATCATCTGTCCGAATTTTCGTTCTACCGGAGTAATAAAGGTCCTGCCATTATTCTGATGAACATGCATCATCAGGAACATATCAAACCCGTCAAAAGATGCTACCGGTTCCGTAAGTGCTCCCCGTACATAGGTATCAGGAGGAATTGGCACCCCCCATTGTCTGAGTAGGGGATATACCAGTTGATAAAGGGCTGTAAGGGATGCAATAGAAGGGCCAGGCATTCCGAACACTGGCCTTCCATTCACTTGAGCAAGTGATACCGGTTTTCCGGGTGCCATGCCAACACCATGAAAAAGGAGAGTTCCACTTTGTTCCAACGCATCAACAGTATAATCTTTCGATCCGGCGGATGAACCACCAAAGATCAGAACCATATCACACGCTCTGCTGATTTTATATACTTCCTGCGTCATAGATTCCGGATCATCAGGAATAATTGGGAAGAATATCGGAGTGATACCATATTGCTTCAGATATGCTCCTATCATACTAGAATTACTATCAATGATCTGGCCAGGGAGTGGAATTTTATTAGGTGGCACCACTTCATCCCCGGTTGCGATGAGGCCTATCTTCCAGTCTTTCACCGCAACATCACGGACTCCATACGTGAGCAGGGCACCGATATCGAAGGGAATAATATGATGTCCTTTATCCAGAACAACATCCCCTTTTAAAATATCTACTCCGCAAGGGACGGTGTTCTGAAATGGTAAGACCGGTGTATGAATCTGGTATCTGTTCTCTGCAACTTCTTTAACTTCCTCTACCTGAATAACTGCATCGAACCCTTCAGGCATTGGCATTCCGGTATTTACCCGGGAAGCATTCAGTTCAATTATGGTATCTTCTCCTGCCCCTATTGTTTCTTCACTCTTTACGGCAATCCCATCTGGTCCGGAGAGGAGCATAGGGGGATTGGTTCGATTCGAGTACACCGGTTCGGCAAGAATACGCCCACACGCATCGGAAACCGGGATCCGTACCGGGTTATCCGGAGCCTGAAATGACGATAATAGTATCTTTTTTGCTTCAGCCAAAGGCATTAGTTGTGTATTAATACAGATTCGTGGAATAATGATCACCTGAAGTTTGATGAAATCCTCTCTTACGTGAGATCAATATCAGAGCAGATGAGAGATATAATATTCCATTAACTAACAAGAAATATTAATGACGTAATCACAAAAATTGATGGATATTCTATACAATGGGTCTGATTGATCGAACATGATCCAATCTATCACTTTTTTTCAACCCTAATGAGGGTATTTTTTTGGATAGTAGAAGATAAAAATACAATAAAGATTTACTGGACACTAATAATAATTAACAAACAAAATAATATTACCTTTAACACTAAATATTTAGTAATTCCAGCATGAATTATTCCTTTTAAGGAGGAAGAATCTGTTGAGAATTGGGTTGGTATATGAATAAGTTATGGTTTAGAGGATTATTCGTAGTATTTTTGATAATAACTGCGTGTTTCAGTCAGGTATATGCTGCTGAAACCAGGATAATTACAGACATGGACGGGAGGACAGTCACTGTGCCAGCGGAGATACATAAAATCCTTGGCACTTCTCCTCCCACGACTGAGGCTGTCTATATGCTCGATCCCGACGTTCTGGTAGGGCTGAATTTTGCGTTTAATAACTCAAAATACGTTCCCGCCAAATATGTAAACCTCCCAAACGTGGGTGGCCAGCAGATGGGCACCAGCCTTAATTATGAAACATTCCTCTCAATGAATCCTGATATCGTTTTGTATGGATCCAGCCCGGGGACCAATGTTTCCAGCACGATCGATGATATACAGACAAAACTCAATCCCATTCCCGTAGTAGGGACTGAGGATTCAACAAACGCAAAAAATTATGAACCTGAAATTACCTTCCTCGGGGATCTCCTCGATAAGAAGGATAAGGCCGCTGAACTCAATGCGTTCTATGATACTGTATATCAGACGGTAACCTCAAAGGTTGCATCAATTCCTGATGAGAAGAAGGTCAGGGTATATTATGCCGAAGGTCCGGACGGACTGAAGACTGATCCTGAAGTATCTGACCATGCCCAGCTTATTGCAATTTGTGGTGGGAAAAATGTTGCAGATGTAAAAGAGAAAGGTGGCGGCGGGATGACCCCGGTATCAATGGAGCAGATCGTATCCTGGAATCCGGAACTCATTCTTGCGGGAGATAGTAAGTTTTACCAGTCTGTCCTCACTGATCCAAACTGGAAAGACATCACTGCAGTGAAAGATAAACAGGTATTCCTTATACCCAATCAGCCCTTCGGATGGATCGACCGGCCACCTGGCGTAAACCGTATCATCGGTATTCCGTGGCTCGCAAAAGTGCTCTATCCGGATCTATTCGCAGATATGGATCTTTCAGCACTCATTAAGGAGTTTTATTCAAAGTTTTATCACTATGACCTGACTGGTGATGAGGTCAATGATATCATCACATCTTCGGGACTTTCAATAGGGGATAAATCCTCATAACAAGGAACATTGAACACTTGGAATAGAACATTCATCTCTCTTTTTCTCATTGAATTGATTGATTCAGACCACAATGGATATTCTAAACATACATTTGATTAGATGTAATGATCTCCAGATAAATAAATTAGAAATTACCATGCCACGGTTTTTAGAGGAATATATGACCCCGTACAATTCGCAAAAAATATTAGAAAAAGGGTATAAAAAACTGGTGAGTGAATATCGTAGGCTCAACCTGCCCCCCCCTATGGTGAAGAAGTTCTGCCTGAATCCCGGGTGGAATGCAGTTATTGGGACCAATGGGTGCTGTGGGGTAGCAATGAGTTTTCAGGATAACAACCCCTTCTATGGTTCTGATCAAACGCTATTGGATCTTGAATATCTGAAGTCATGCATTGGAAGGCCGGTTATTGATGTGGCACACGCGAATTTATCTGAATCACACGTGAGCTGCCGTTCTATCGCTCTCACCGCACTCAATGCACTTTCTCAGCCCTTTGTTACCGATGATGTTCTTCGGGAAAAAGGATATTCTGTCGGGGTTGAAGTGAAAGATCTGGTCAGAAGTGACGATAATCTGGTAATCGTAGGGTATGGAGGCCTCGTTAAGAGTTATGTCGGGCGATGCCGTGAGCTGCACGTCACGGATCAACGACCGGTGGAAACTTTTCAGACAACGATTATTGGAGAATCAATCAGTTACGGTCCTGCAGGAATTACTGTTCACTCAGCAGAAGAGAACCGCGAGGTTCTCAAAGATGCAGATGTTGCCATCATCACTGGTTCAACACTGGTAAACGGGACCTTCGAAGAAGTAGTCAGGTATGCAAAAAATGCCCGGATTCGTGCATTATACGGATCAAGTGCCCAGTTAATCCCTGATGTTCTCTTTGAGAACGGAATAAATATCGCGATGTCTGTGGCTATCAGTGATCCTGAGAAGTTTGAGTCTGATGTGATGAATGCCCCTGATATGGAGACTGCTCTGCGAAAGCACCAGCGGAAATATAATGTGAGTAGTATTAAGAATATGTAACGACGGATTTGATTCTTTTTTCAGCGAATATCTCATTACCCGTGTCAGGAATAGGTATCTTATTGCCGGAATTGCCTGCAGGGGTCATTTATGAAACAGTATCCAGAA
>JAZDKH010000224.1:0-2077 GCA_043803325.1 Methanobacteriota archaeon
TTCATATTTATGATGGGGCATTTGATCATGCAATGGCTAGTCTCGTTGCCCGGTGGCATGGAGAAGGGAAGGATATCGGGCTCGATGGTTTGATAGTACTGACCTATCTGAAAGATCACCGCTTCATTAGTACCGCTGATGTTGCATCTTTGCTCCAGTTGGACCGGGACGAAGCAATTGCTATACTTGATACCATGAGTCACCCGAAACGAGGGATTCTAGAGAGAAAATGACATGCAAAACCGGCAACCTACTATCTTGCAAAATCCGTCGCAAATGTTCTCATTGGAAAAGTTGCGTATTCAACTTCTAAGGGGATTGATTCGGCCAGGTATGCTGAGCTGGTCCGTGTGTTTGTCCGGGATCATGGGACAATAACTAATAAAGAATGTCGTCAGTTGTTAGGTCTGGGAGATAGTTCTTCTGCACAGGTTGAAGTATCCCGGTACCTCCAGAAATGGTCGGGAGAAGATGGATTTCTCCAAGCAGAAGGTTCGGGCCCCAATCGAAAATATCGGTTCCGAAATTCTTAACAGATATCTTACACTGTTAAGATAGACTGTAAGATGAAACAAGCAATCACGGACTATTTTAGATAAAGGGGATTAGATTTCACTTCTTTTAATCTTAACAAACATCTTACACTGTTAAGATTATCAAAGGGATGAAAACAACAGGAGTGATCTACGATATCGTTGCACTCACTAGTCAGAATGATAAGGGCATTATACGAATCAAATGACCCGGTTGAACGTGTCGCCTCAAGATATGACCCAATACAACGATTCGGGATCACCAATATATTTTGGAGGGAATACGATAATTTTTAAGTCGATACCAATTTACCCGGCTCTCTTGCACATTCAATAACCGATTTATTTGCTGTATATAGGGTAATCTCCCCGATGGTACAATAATCACCGTCATCAGTTATAATGTTGAGAGGATGCCCGGATTCAATCAAGGATTCGATGATAAAGAGATCATATCCATCAAGAGATTGAGTCTCAAAACGTTTTAGAGCAGCATCGGTGAAGGTAGTATCCAATGTAAAGGATATGGGTCCAGACATGGAGATAACCTGATACCAGGAGATGATTATCTGATCAATAACCTCGTTTCGTGTTTCAGGATGTTCATGCCTGAATTGTTTTAATCCTAAATCCGAATCACTTTCAGAATTAAAAATATCCAATTCAGTACGTTCTATGAGGCTAGTTAATTCAGAGAGGGACAAATCAGAGCGAAATAATTTCCCTTTTGAATCAAGTATCTTTTTGATAAAATTTGGGTAATACCGGGTTTGGTAGGGAAGAGGAGGTTTATCACCTTCACTTGCACGAGGATATGTTATCCAATACCAGACGTTTGTATCTACAAAAAAAGTTCCATTGGCATTAGGCATCTGCCTTTGAATATCAACAACCTGTGCCCGAACAGTATATTGTATTCCACTCACGCAGTTCCCACGGCACCAAGCAGGGCATCATCAACTGCTCTTCTGATATGGGGTTCTTTATAGTACTTCTGAGCGTTCAAAATAACACGCCGGAGAACCCGATTCCCATACACCGTGAGGCTTTCAACATGGAGATATTTATTAAGTGTTTCTGGGGAGATGTCACGGAGTAATTGACCGATGGCAGTATTGAAGAAGGGAGAGGCAAACACCTGGACTCCCGTAAAATCAAGAGTTACCTCCTTTTCATGCAGGAGGTCAGAGTGGATTAACTCATGGATGTTTTGACCATCCTCTATGGTAAGACAATTTTCACCAACCAAAGATGCAACCATAATACTCATAGAAAGACCTCTCAGAATAACCTACCATATTCTATTTCATCTGAGAAGTGAAAGATATTTTCGTCACGCTGCAAACTAATATTCAAAATTGTAACGATGAATGTTGTTTGAGTATCATGGTATTCTTCACGATCACCAGAAATAATTACATGTCCACTATTGCTATATAATTCGAGACTACCTCTGTTTGTATGGGTAAATTTTTTCAGGATATCACGCCCCATTCCTCTCGTTTCGCCATCTTCTTTGGTTGATTGCCCCAAGGTGAAGGCCC
>JAZDKH010000225.1:0-4572 GCA_043803325.1 Methanobacteriota archaeon
GGGAGGAGAAGGTCACGACCCTCCAACAATTTAATTTGCTGTAATTTTAAATTCCGAATCAGTTCAAAGAAGTAATTACATCGTTCTTCAAATTCAGAGGCTATTATTTTTGTTGGAACGACAATCAGCATTTCACGAAATCTTCCTTTACTAATTTCTTTGTAGGTAGATCCGCTTGCATTAGATCTAATCTCTTCTACTCTTGATATCAAATTATAGGTCAGATACCACTTATTCCAGGGGTCATTGGGGATAATATTGATAAATCCTTGGTTTGTCGATGTCTCCTTATCCATTACACCAAAAAAACCTATTGAAGCCCGACTCGTCATAAGGATCGTACCAGGGGGTACAATTTTTGCGGATGAATTTTTTAAACCCAATTGAGATATTTTCCGTTCAGTATCAGGTAGAAAGATACAATCATTTTTTGTAATATCAGTTGGTGTAGCCCAAACAACATCACCCCCCCAATATTCAGGATTTGAGGTTGAGGGAGTTCCTCCTCCGATGGTATAACACACCTCTGATATTTTACAAGTTATCCATCCTTCCGGCACCCCATCTACTATCTTCGTATGTTCATATCCAGGAAACCGGAACCGGATGAACCATTCCTGGTACAGGAGGCGGGCGGCCTCTTCCAGCAACTGGATGCGGCGGCGGTTGTTCTCGATGAGGCTGTCATAGGGACTCAAAATTTCAACAATTCCTTCTTGAACTCCTTTTGGTGGAATTGCAATATTCATGTCATGAATATGGTTCCGATTAAGAGTTGGATTAGAATTGCCAACATCAAATCGTTCAAGACCTAGGGTTTTTAGAAAATAGTAAATATAACGAGGATTATTTCCTTTAATGTCTTTACTCCAAAGAGTTGTATCATGTGGCCAATATGGACATTCTGAAAAATGTACTGTTCCCAATGAACCCTTTCGCCCGATTATTATTCCGGGTCCTGCTACTTTGGCTTCATTGTGATAACTAGTCAAACCAGAAGAGGAAATTACTGGTATCTCTCCCTCTTTTTGGTCAGCTTTGGTGATATCAAATCCACGTTGGAAAAAAACTAAATCTTTTAATGTTCCTTGTGTCCAAGAACGCTGAATCCCCGAACTCATCTCACACCTCTCCCCGGATTTGCTCATCAATAAACCTCTGCATCTCCTCCTTTTTCGGTAACTCCAGAAGATACCGGGAGACAAACAGATTATTATCCATCCCGGCAAGGGCATACTCAACCAGGGCATGTTCTTTATGGGTACACAGAAGAATCCCGACCGGAGGATTATCCCCTTCAGTCATCATATTCGTCCGATACCAGCTTACATAGGTATTCAGCTGCCCGATATTCTCATGACTAAACGCTTCAAGTTTTAACTCCACCAGTACATGACATTTGAGAATCCGGTGATAAAAAACCAGGTCCACAAAGTAATGAATATCACCGATCAGGATTCGTTTCTGGCGTCCCTCAAAACAGAACCCGTGACCAAGTTCGAGGAGAAACTCCTCTAGTTTGTCAAGGAGCTGAACCTCAAGATGGGACTCACTCATCACCTCCTGGGGTTTGAGACCAAGAAACTCAAAGACATAGGGATCACGGATGGTCATCCCTGGTGTATCCTGCTCACACCGGACATGGGTGAGTGCAGACAACTGATTCTTATCGGTAGAAAGACCGGATCGTTCATAGTACAGACTGTGAATCTGCCGTTTCAGCTCACGGACAGACCAGTTTCCCCTGATGCATTCGACCTCATAAAATGCCCGCTTTGTCTCATCCCCCAGTTCAATCAGTTCGGAAAAGTGAGTAAATGAGAGTCGGGTAATGAGAAGTGATCCGGCAGGATGCAATTGTGGAGTCACTGACTCCACAATCTGATCTGGCGAGGTGAACTCTGGAAGATCCAAAGAACCGGTGAAATGAGGAGAGAGTGACTCTACAATCCGGGGATAGGTCAGATAGAACGTACGGTACCGATAGAGTTCACGCCGTTCGCACCGGGGCAGACCCTGCAGGGAGAGCGTTTCAGCAAGCCGGTCCATAAGCCGCTCCCCATACTCTGCCCGATCGGTCCCTGACCGCTCATACTCCTCGATGTAATATCCAATCATCCAGTTCCGGAGCGTGAGGCTGACATTGACTGCCCTGTTAGCTTGAGCGGAGAGTTCAGCATGAATCTGCGCAATTGACCTGGCAAGCTCCGGAAAGGTGATTGGATGGATGGTCATATCCCGAGCTCCAGGAAATTCTTCTGAATGGTCGCTGCAAGTTCTACGGCTTCAGCATTCAGCCCTTCGAGTTCGATATGGATATCCCGTAGTGCCTCCTCAAAGTCGAACTCCTCATCAACCTCTTCAGGAGTGACTCCGACATACCTTCCCGGTGTCAGACTCCAGTCATTTGACTCTATCTCTGCCCGGCTTACCAATTTGACCAGGCCTTCAACATCCTGGTATGCCCCCTCTGGAAACCGCTCAACCAACCAGTGTGCCTGCTTCCAGAAATACCTGACCAGTTTCAGATCTTGAACGATTCCGGTGCGGAGCAATTCAGCCTCTTTGAGAATTCGGGTTACATCCCGAACAGACCAGAGATCATGCTCTTTTGCCTGCTCATCCCGTAAACAGGTCTCCACGAGCCGGTTGGCCATCTTTGTTATGAGATCAAGGACCTTAATCAGGTCATGACTGGTCTCCGCAAGAGGAGAGAGCCGCTCTACCGCTTTTTTCAGCCCTCCGTTCGATGTATCTTGTTTCTTCCAGATGGTCAATTCTTTAGTAATGGCTTCCTGAAACCCGGAGATCTCATCTGTTAGCCGGGTAACCTCCCCCTCAAGTTCTGAGAACATTTCCCCTGATGCAGACTCCTTTGCACGTATGCTGATGAATGGTTGGATTGAGTCAAGGAACAGGACTATCTGGTCTCGGAACAGGTGCAGAGGCACAGTACTCGGAGAATTCGTCGAGGCTTCTGCCTCTGCAAGCATCGCACTGCAGTATTGGGATACCAGATTCAGGTATCGCTCCGTCTCTCCCCGATACAACCAGACGATAGCAAGAATATTCTTCTCCTGTTCAGGGCTGAAATCGTAGATCTTCCTCGTCACCTTCCGGTAGACATTCCGGGCATCGATCATCAGGACCGAGTCCTTCATCTCATCCGGTTTTGCCTTATTCAAAAACCAGAGTTCACAGGGAACCGCCCTGGTGTAGAAGAAGTTTGACCTGATGGAGACCATCACATCCACTGCTCCGGTCTCAACCAGTTTCTGTCTGACCTTTGCTTCATCCCGTCCGGCACTTGATGCCTGGGAAGACATCACAAACCCGGCCCGGCCGTGATCATTCAGGTAACTATAGAAATAACTGATCCAGAGGTAATTTCCATTCGAGACTTTGTCATCTTTATTCACTCCAGGAAGCCCGAATGGAAGCCTGGGGTCATTCTTTACTTTGTCTGCATCCACTTCATCAACATTGAACGGCGGATTTGCCATCACAAAATCGGCTTTCTGATGGAGTTCATGAGGGTCCTGATAATAGGTGATAGCCTTGATAATATCCCCTTCAAGACCGTGAACGGTCGGATTCATCTTGGCAAGCCGGATGGTCGTTGCATTCTTCTCCATCCCTTTGAAGGTCAGATGTTCGGTTGGACTTTGGTTGAGTCGCTCTACAAAATGTGCACTCTGCACAAACATCCCACCAGACCCACAGGCTGGATCAAGAACGATTCCCTCCTTCGGTTCGATGATATTAGCGATGAGAGAGACCAGGGAGACCGGGGTAAAAAACTCCCCATTGTCGTGAGCTTTTAGGTCAGCAAACTGAGTGAGAAAGTACTCATAAATCCGGCCGAAGACATCCCCTGAAGCCTGTTTCAATTCATCCGGGTTGAGGATACGAAGGGTCTGCCCAATAACATCATTCTCCAGGGACCGGTATTCTTCTTTTGGAAGCACCCCTTCGAGAGCATAATCCTCTTCGATGGATTCCATCGCGGCAATGATCTTGCCTGCCCGGTCTTCACTGTCCGGAAGAGAGACCAGATAATCATATTGGGCCTCCGGATGGAGATAGATCGCACTCTTCTGGGAGAAGTCCTCCTTGGTAAGAGAACGGGTTTTCCCCCCACGCTTCGGAAGCGTCTTCTCGATCTCTTCCTTCACCATGAGGTATCTGCTATAGGCATGACGAAGGAAGATAAGCCCCATTACGGGAAGGAAGTATTCATTGCTGGCAAAGTTTGAGTTAGCACGGAGATTATCAGCTGATTTCCAGAGTCGTTTCTCGATGGCTTCAATGAGTTCAAGTTGTGGCATATTAATGACCAGAAGAGCGGATATTTCAGATCTTCCGGGATTTATCTCCTATTTTGATTGTATCTCTTTCAAGATGTTTGTTTTGAAAAAATATTCTCACTCAACCCGACACTCGGCAGCAACGAGTGTTACGAAGTTTACAATTAGTACAAACATTTAAATCTGAGGACGTTGTATACTTTATTTGAATAATGGCCCTCGTTGATGATTCAAATGTAACCATAGCTCACTTAGGCATCGTTTC
>JAZDKH010000226.1:0-11549 GCA_043803325.1 Methanobacteriota archaeon
CATATCTGGCTTGGGGAAGCACGTCCGGATCCAAGAGGTCTGATGGATATGGCGATGAAACTCTGTAAGAACACCCAGATCGGATATTTTGCATTCACTCGGGATCTGACGGTCAGTCTGCATCAGTTTACTGAGTATCAGGTGAAACAGGTGCCTGTCCCATCGTTTGACGGAGAGGGGATAGGAACCGGAGATCACCATGTTCTCGTGTAATACCCTCCCTTCTACCGGATGCAGTGTTATCTGGTGGTTTGCCATCCCTAACTGACATCCTGATCTCAGTTCTCATATTTTTTTCGTCCTCCTTTTAATCCTAAAAACCTTGATATCCTTGTGTTTTCGGGAAACCGCCTATCCACACTCCTCTTAGTAAACATTAAATACGTTTCTGCATGATAACACATACTGGTCTATCATAAACCCAGACGGGGAAGATGTGTCCATACGCAGCAGCTTGAATTATAGTCGGTAAAACGCGGATTATTAGGTGGGGTTTAGTCTTAAGGTAATGGGGTATCTGGCTTTGTACCAATAAAACTTCTATCGGTGGTATTTTATGAATCTAAAAAATCTTGACTCACTCTTACAATCAAACAAGTCAGATAGTGAAAAACTGAGAATTCTTGCTGAAGGATTCAGAGAGGAGTATGGTGATCAGGATCTCCATACGAATCAGGCTGATTACATCATCAGTAATGCTCCTTTTCCGATATTTGCAATTGACCTTGATCTGACCGTTAGAAAGGTGAATCAGGCCTTTCTTGATCTGACCGGGTTCACGCAGGGAGAGATCATCGGTATGAATTTCAAGGACTTTAAAATCCTTGAACGGGAGGGGGAGAGTGCAAAAGATGCGATCCATAAGAAGATCCGGGTAGAAGGGCAGGTGGTCGTAGACTGTCCTGCAGGTATCAGATCATTTGGTTATTCATATCTGCCAAATTTTGACGAGAACGGGGCTGTTACTTCGTTAACCTGTTTTTATCAGGATCATACCAGTACAAAGGAATCGGTCGCTGATATTCTGAAGCTGACTGAAGCGGCCCGGCATGGAGATCTGGATGCCAGGATTGATGTAGATAAGTTCAAAGGAGATTTTAGATTATTAGCTGATGGAATAAACAACATCCTCGATGCAGTGATCGGCCCGCCGAATGTGGCTGCTGAGTACGTGGATCGTATCTCTAAGGGTGACATCCCTCTGAAGATCACTGATGCGTACAACGGCGACTTCAATGAGATCAAGAATAACCTGAATCAGTGTATCGATGCGGTGAACCTTCTTGTCAGTGATACCTTTCTGCTGTCAGACGCAGCAGTGAAAGGGAAGTTTGACACTCGTGCTGATGCAACAAAACATCAGGGTGACTTCCGTAAGGTTGTTGAGGGAGTTAATTCAACCCTTGATTCAGTCATCGGTCCTCTGAATGTTGCTGCTGAATACGTAGATCGCATCTCCAAGGGTGACATTCCTCCGAGGATCACTGACACGTACAACGGTGACTTCAACGAGATCAAGAATAACCTGAACACCTGTATTGATGCGGTGAATCTCCTTGTTGTGGATGCGAAGGTGCTGAATGATGCAGCAGTGAAGGGGAAACTTGACACTCGTGCAGATTCTACAAAGCATCAGGGTGACTTTCGGAAGATTGTTGAAGGGGTGAATGAGACACTTGACTCGGTCATCGGCCCGCTGAATGTTGCTGCCGAGTATGTGAACCGTATCTCCAAGGGTGACGTTCCTCCAAAGATAACCGACTCGTATAATGGTGACTTCAATGAGATCAAGAACAACTTGAACACCTGCATCGATGCCGTGTCACTCCTTATCCGGGATGCAGAGTTGCTGAGTGAAGCAGCGGTCAATGGGAAGCTGGGAACCCGTGCTGATGCAACCCGACATCAGGGAGACTTCAGGCGCATCGTAGAGGGTGTCAACCATACGCTTGATGCGGTCATCGGACCACTCAATGTTGCAGCCGGGTATGTAGACCGGATCGCAAAAGGTGACATTCCGGCCAAGATTGTCGATGCATATAATGGTGATTTCAACGAGATCAAGAATAACCTGAATCTCTGCATCGAGTCGATTAATGCTCTTATTCGTGATGCTGAGTTGCTAAGTGAAGCAGCGATAAAAGGAAAATTAGCAACCCGTGCAGATTCTACAAAGCATCATGGTGACTTCCGGAAGATTGTTGAAGGGGTCAACGATACTCTTGATGCCGTTATTGGTCCCCTCAATATTACTGCGGGGTATGTTGATCGCATCTCGAAAGGTGATATTCCTCCCAAAATTGTTGAATCATACAACGGCGATTTTAATGAGATTAAGAATAATCTGAATCAGTGTATTGAGGCGGTATCCCTGCTGGTCGGTGATGCAAACCTGCTCTCCCAGGCAGCAGTAAAAGGGAAACTGGATATTCGTGCCGATGCTACGAAGCACCAGGGCGACTTTCGGAAGATCGTTGAGGGGGTAAATGGAACGCTCGACTCGGTTATCGGTCCTCTGAATGTGGCTGCCGAGTATGTAGACCGTATCTCTAAGGGTGACATTCCCCCAAAGATCTCTGACACGTATAACGGGGACTTCAACGAGATCAAGAACAACCTGAATCAGTGTATCGATGCGGTTAACCTGCTTATCGGAGATACGAACCTGCTATCAGATGCTGCAGTGAAAGGGAAACTGGATACTCGTGCGGATGCTACGAAGCACTTGGGCGACTTCCGGAAGATCGTGGAGGGGGTGAATGAAACCCTTGATTCGGTTATCGGTCCTCTGAATGTAGCCGCCGAGTATGTAGATCGTATCTCTAAGGGTGACATTCCTCCAAAGATCTCTGACACGTATAATGGCGACTTCAACGAGATCAAGAACAACCTGAATCAGTGTATTGATGCGGTTAACCTGCTTGTGTCTGATGCAAAGATGCTGGCTGATGCTGCGGTTAAAGGAGCCCTTGACACCCGTGCCGATGCAACGAAGCATCAGGGTGATTTCCGAAAGATTGTAGAAGGGGTGAATGAGACACTTGACTCGGTCATCGGACCCCTAAATGTTGCTGCTGAATACGTAGATCGTATTTCCAAGGGTGACGTTCCTCCGAAGATAACCGACTCGTATAATGGTGACTTCAACGAGATCAAGAACAACCTGAACACCTGCATCGATGCCGTGTCACTCCTTATCCGGGATGCAGAGTTGCTGAGTGAAGCAGCGGTCAATGGGAAGCTGGGAACCCGTGCTGATGTTACGAAGCATCAGGGTGATTTCCGAAAGATCGTTGAGGGAGTCAATGATACCATTGAACGTCTTGTCGGGCTCCTGGATAATATACCTGCTCCCTGTATGATAATTGATAAAAATTTTAAGGTCAGGTATATGAACAAGGCAGGAACCGGGCTTGACAATACCGCTCTGAACACTCTCCTCGAAAATAATACTCAGTGCTATGACCATTTTAGGACGGATGACTGTAAAACTGATAAATGCTCCTGTTTCCAAGCGATGAAGACGGGTAGAAATTCTCAAAGTGCCACTAATGCTCATCCCGGTAAGCATAATCTTGATATCTCTTATCAGGCTATCCCGCTCTATGATAAATCTGGTGAGATCATCGGGGCCTTTGAAATGGTCATTGACCAGACTGAGGTTAAGAAAGCAGAAAGACTCGCCACAAAAATCGCCTCATACCAGCGAGAAGAGACTGAAAAACTCACCTTGGCACTTAATATGATTGCCGTAGGTAACCTGACCATAGATTTGATCTTGGCTCCTGCTGATGAAGAGACTGCACAGGTCCATGAGGTCTTCTCACAGATCCATAAGTCATTGGATCTATGCGTTGGGGCAATAAATCATTTGATTACTGATGCGAACTTGCTCTCTGATGCAGCGGTGAATGGGAAATTGGGCACCCGTGCCGACGCATCTAAGCACCAGGGTGATTTCCGTATGATCATTGAAGGGGTTAATTCAACCCTTGATGCAGTGATCTCTCCACTCAAAGAGGGGATGCGCATGGCTGATGAATATTCAGTTGCGAATTTCTCTGCCCGTGTTGATGAGAACCTTAAAGTTGCCGGAGATTATATCGGGTTCAAGAATTCGCTCAACAATATTGGGATCTCGGTTCAGATAGCAATTCATGAGATTCAGCGGATAGCAGATCAGTATGCGAAAGGCAACTTCGCGGCAGAATTTGATCGATCACTGAAGATCAGTGGCGACTTGTCTACTGTTCGTGATGGTTTGGATCTGATCAGCACCGATGTTTCAAAGGTCCTTACCGTAGTGAATAAGGAGATGTTGAACCTCTCTGGGAGGGCAGAAAATGCAAGTGCCGGGATAGAAGATGTAGCCCGTGGTGCGGCGATGATTACAAAGAACGCAGATCAGACAAAGTTGAACGCTGAGCGGAGTGAGGATGGGATCACCCAGGTTCTTCAGACGATGGAGGATCTGACCCGGACAGTCTCTGATGTCTCTATTAACGCAGATCGGGTAGCAGACCGGAGTAAAGAAGCGAATGAGATGGCTAAAAAAGGAATCGGGTTTGCAGGCCGGGCCGATGAAGGGATGCAGAGTATCACCCAAACGAGTGAGCAGGTAGAAACTATCATTACTGAGATCAGGTCTCAGATGAATGAGATCGGAAAGATCGTAGATCTCATCTCTGATCTTGCTAATCAGACAAATCTCCTCTCGCTCAATGCTGCTATTGAAGCTGCCCGGGCCGGGGATGCAGGGAGAGGATTTGCAGTAGTTGCTGCAGAGGTCAAGTCACTTGCTCAGCGGTCACGCCAGTCAGCTGAGCATATCGCAGACATGATCAGCGCTCTTCAGACAAAGAGTGAAGCAGCCTCAAATGCGATGGCGACTGCAGGAAAGGCAGTAGCAGACGGTGGTGTAGCTCTCAATGATACGTTAAAGATCTTTAACCAGCTCGGTTCCGCTGTCGAGGATATCACCAAAAATATGGAGATGGTTGCGAGTGCGACCGAAGAGCAGGCTGCATCATTTGAAGAAATCACCGCGAGTGTGAACGAGATGAGTTCCCTCGTTAAGGAAACATCCAAGGATGCATTAAGTTCGTCTGCAACCAGTGAAGAGGCATTGTCGATGGTGGATCAGATCAAAGAGGTGATCTCAGATATCAATGGAGTGGTTGGAACAATTAATACTGAAATGGGTCGATTCAGGTTCAAATCGACTTGAAAGAATTACCAGGGAAGAGAGCCATGTATCTTCCATAAGGGGAAGATGGTTCCCTGAACCCGGATTTCTCCTTTGTGATGAATTTTCCCATTTGTCACCTATATTGTCAGTTGTCAGCGCTCGGAAGCGGGGTGTCTGGCAAAATAACCGTAAATGTTGACCCCTTATCCTTCCCCTGACTTTGTGCCTGAATCCTCCCGTGGTACGTACGAACAATACGTTTTACTATCGATAGACCCAGGCCATGAGAGTCACGCTCATGACGAGAGGAATCTGCTCGGTAAAAATCGTCAAAGATATGGAGTATCTCATCACTGGTCATCCCGATGCCCGTATCGGTGAAAGTTATGGTCAGGTACTCATCATTTGTGCTGGCAGCGATCGTTATTTCACCATGGGCTGGGGTGTATTTAAGGGCATTTTCGATGAGATTGGTAATGATAGCTTTAAAGTGAAATGGATCTATGTGTACGATCAATCCATCAGGTATATGAGAATGGATGGATATCCCCTTCTCATGTATTGAATATCCATGGTTGCTAATCACTGCCTCAAGCCCGGTTTTTAGATCTATGTTAACAGGATCAGTAGATGGAGATTCACGGGAAACTTGCACCAGTGTGAGGATCTTTTCGATATGGTCCCTGATATATGATGCATCTTTGATAAGTATTGAGAGAATTTCTTTTATATGGGGATCATCCACTTTTTTATAGACATATGGGAGAAGAGCACAGAGGGGGGTTAAGGGGGTTTTGAGATCATGACCAATAATGTCGATAAACTGGTCTTTCTGGGTGAGCAGATCCTCTACTTCTACGGTTCGTGCCCGCACCCGCTCCTCAAGTTCATTGTTCAAATCTGAAAATTTTTGCTGAACAGCGGTGAGTTCATCGTTCTGGTTTTGTAGTTCTTTGGAAAAGTACTCAAGGTCTGTTTCCTTCTGTTTCAGATCCTCATTTAATGCAGCAAGGTTCATATTGGTAATGGTAAGATCTTCATATATTCGTGCATTGACAATTGTCAGACCAAAGATCCCACTTATTGACAGGGCGGTATTCAGGTACTCATTGAGATGGACCGGAAACGATACATCTTCAACTTCAGCGACCCCTATCCTGGTGTTCCGGGAGTTGAATGAGAGAAAAAACCCTTTTCCTGTCTCTGTTATTCCATGGGTTCTTGATGCATACCCTTCTAATCTCTGTATGGTCTGATTCTCATCATTTGTACCTGAAGGAGAACCCTTCACATGAAGTTCCCCTCTGCCTGCATGACTGAAAGGAAGGTACCTGATCACCCTCGGGTCAAAGATGAGAGAGAAGATGTGCATGAACTTTTTGATCACCTCATCTTCTCTTGTCATGAGTGAGATGTCGGTCATAAGACTTAGTAACATGGCATGATTTGATGCCTCCTCCCGTGCTTGCCGGACCTCCTCTAAACTCAGATTCTCTTGCTGCTGATGTTGCCATTGCATGACCTCATCCCTGATATACAGTTCAAGCAGATCTGTTCCAGTTCGGATACTGCTGTATGGCATACCGGCAAATTCAGAAAACTCGACAAGATGAACTGAAATATCAGGATATACGCCGGTATCTAAAAGAACAATTTTATCAGATCCTGTGTTGAAGAACCGGGTATGTTCTTGAGGATCGAATCCAAGTTCCCTGACATAATGCATCCAGGAACAGATCCAACCTGGTGTTGTGAGGAACGCTCCATCATGGACTAGTGATCTGACCAATTCTGATGGTGCAATCAGTTCATAACATGAACCCGTGATCACCCTTCTGACCCGGGAAGGTAGCGATAGGGAATTGATAGGAGAACCACCAAATAGAATGATCTGGTCATAGTCCTGAATCAGACCGTTCAGGACTGATAGTATCCTCTGGTGTGAGGAGATACCCTGACTGCAGACATGAGGATAAAAATGGGCGTATACTTCCGGATACTTTTTTTTTGAGAGAATATTCTGGACTTCTGATCGGAAGGTTTCACAAAAGAGCAGAAGGAGGGGTTTCATGTGTCATCTATCGCTATCGGGTATCTTCCATATGTATGCACAGTATCACGAATGGTCTTTAGCACTTCACAGGGAACCTGAAGGGGTATCTCACTATGACTGTCAATCATGATGTATCCTCCACCCGGAGCACCTTTTCGCACCGCTTCTTTCACCGTTCTCCTGGCCTCATCGATACTCCACCGATGCATCGCAATATCACTTAAGTTACCAAGAACGGTAATTTTTCCCTGGCATCGGTTCTTGATCTCAGCGAGGTCTTCCTTCTCACTTACGATTACTCCGATAGTTCCGGTTTCTGTTACCAGATCAAGGATCGGAAGGCAGGCACCAGATGCAAAAGCGGTGATCACCGGTGCTCTGACTTTTGCGATAACTTCTTTTGCTATCTGGTATCCGGTTTCTTTATATAAGGCCGGTGGAATGATGGTCGGTGAGGAGACCGGATCAAAGTAAACGATAGCGTTAGCTCCTGCTTTGACCTGTGCTTGTGACCACTTTATACAGAATGAGGTGGTTATCTTCATGAGATCAGCAAATCGGTCCGGGTCACCGAGCATGAGCTGCAGATATGCTTCAAACCCCATGAGCATAACCGGCAGTGAGATTGGTGAGATGGATATACCAAGAATGGGAGCATCACCGGGTGACTCTTTTCTGATTCTCTGTGTCGTTTCTAATACCTGCTCCAGGCAGGGGGTATTTTCGATATCAGGTATCTGGACATCGGTAATCTGATCCTGGTTGCTGATGACCGGTCGGCTACTATTCGGTGGACCATCCTCCCGGAATATGACATCTCCTCCAAATGCCTCATACTCGACGGCACCATAATGAAAGGAAAAATACGCATCGGTCTCGAGGTGCTTTCTGATGAGGAGCTGACCGCTGACAACATGCTCTGGTGAGGTGAAATAATCTTTCAGTGACACACCAAGAGCCCGGGCAGCATGCATGGATGGGTTACAGAGAAACGGAACTCTGTCAGGTTCTTTCAGCTGGAGAGTGGTCATCATACGGTCAAGCGAAGTTATATGGCTCATGCTTGAGACTCCTGCATAAACATTCTGACTGCTCTGATAGCATCTGATGCAGAATTACAGCAGCTATCAGCACCGACTTCCTCCCAGAGATGTTCATCTAGACGGAACGGGGCACCCCCGACGATTATCTTTACCAGAGTGTCAGATTTTAGTGCAGCGGAGACTTCTTTCACTTTTAATGCTGAAGGGAGCATCAGGGCTGATATCAGAAGAATTTGAATTTTTTCCGCTCTCACCCTACGTATGAGTTCCTCTTTTTCAACCCTGCCATACCTGGTAGGTGAATATCCTGCGGCATGGAGGAGAGAAGAGACGATACGCTCACCAAGCATATGATAATCCTCAAGTACTGCTATCGCTATCAGTGAAGATCTCCCCTCGATATCCGTGGTTTTTCCAAGGAGTGAGCCAATTATCTCCTCCATAATAACACCTGCCATGTATACCTGTGAGAGAGCAACCTCACTCTTCTCCCACATAACCCCGATCTGATCGAGTGCAGGAACAACGAGATCTTCGATCACCGATGTCAGGTCAGTGAGCATGAGGTTACGAGTAATAATCTCCTGGGTTTTTAGTCGGTCCATTGAGTTTAGAGATATTACTAAGGATTCAGTCTCCGGGTTTGGGGGGATAATAATCGTAGGGCTATTCATCTTTTCTCCGCCGGGTATAGTCGAATCACCCGGGTATCCATCCATTACATATCGTTCTTCTGCTTCTCAAACTGTTCAGCCAGATATCTGCCAATCCATCCGGTCCCATCTGCTGATGGGTGTACCTCGATGAATTGTTCCATCTGATCAATAGTGATCCTCGAATTGATTAGAAGGGCATGGTATGCTGATACAACCGACGCATAGGGAGAGGCCTCAAGCATTCCAAGAATCACCCCGGATTGCATATCTACCGTCATAGATGCACGACCGGTGGCCCGTTCGGGTACAGCCCAGAAACTCCCGGGTCCGGCAGGAGATGGTATTGTCACCGAGAGCCCGCCTGTTTTCTGTTCACCACAATAGGCGAGATCATTTCTGAGTTTAATCGCCTGAGGGACCGTAGTCAGGGGCACTGGGGGATCGATACCCAGGATCGCGTCTGCTGCTGTTCGCCCCTGTCGACGGGCAAGGGGAGTCAGCCAGGATGTGCCGGTAACATCTCCTACTGCATATATTCCCGGAATGAGCGTCTCCATTCGTTCGTCCACCTCGATGAACCCTTCTGGGGTGAGAGGAACTCCGGAAATTCCAGATATTTCAGGTTCCATGCCCGCAGCAAGGAGAACAGCATCTGCCTCAATCTGCGAGGGACCGTCCTCTGTAACAATTTCGACCCCTGAAACCTGTCCTTCACCAATGATTCTGGAGACTGTTACTCCTTCATATATCTGTACCCGGTGGAGATCCCGCTTTGCCTCTCTAACCAGGGACTCTGGAAAACTACTGAGCAAGGTGCTCCGGGCCAATATTGTCACTTCAGATCCGAAGACTGAAAAGAGGTATGCATATTCTGCAGTAATAGCTCCTCCTCCGATGATCACCAGCCTGGTTGGAAGCGTGGTGTGGCTGAGGATGGTATGGGCTGTATATACTCCGGTGAGTTTATCCCCGGGAATATGAGATCTCTTAGGCCGAGATCCTGTTGCAATAATTACAGATTCAGCCTCAATGACTTCTCCCTGTATCATCACCGTTCTGCCATGAACTGTCGCTTCTCCCTTGACGATCTTCACTCCGGCATCCCTCGTTTCGGTGTCTATCACCCCGGCAATGGTCTGGATAATAGTCTGCATCTGCCTGATGAGGAGCGGGTAGTTCATAATCGGAAGACTGGTCATGACTCCGGTTCGATGTAATGTTTCTACATGCTCAAGGGTCCGTGCAACATCATTGAGGGCACAGATGACCATACAGCCTTGGTGGAGGCATTGTCCGCCAAGTCCGTCCTGCCGACGATCAACAAGCACAACATCGCGACCAGCTCCAGCCAGCCTCATTGCAGCATATCTGCCAGCTGGTCCTCCCCCAATCACCACAATCATATCAAAAGATTGTCTCCACTTGGTGATAACCCCTGGTTGTAGTTGTTCTCAGAATCATCTGGTATGTCAGGGGTTGAATCGTTTGCAAAAAAGATTATTCGCTGGTATCTGTGTGGATTTCTTCCTTAATTAGTGTGGCGTCCACAACACCATTTTTTATTGAAAATGAACAAGAGCCAGGATTTAACCGAAACCCGAGTTGCACTGGTGCCCGGGATCCCGCCGCGGTGATATATACCGCCTCTTCTCCGAACTCAACACCAGGGACTCCGGGAAGTGTGCTTGGGAGGGCAACGGTCAGATATGCAATCTCTCCCGCATCCACGATCTCATAATGTACTTCAAATGATCTGCCGAAGGGTATCTCCTGATTCTGAGGTGCCCCGCTAGTAATGATGGCACAACCGATGATATGCGGCGTTTCGTTCTGCATTTCATGGAGATTACGCATATTCTGCTCGAGACCCGTGACTTGTTCGATCAACCGTGCAAGGTTTTTGAGCAGGTCATCATAGGGATTGTTCTGCATGATTTCCTCTGAGTCGATAACTCGATCCTGTCCTGCATGCGATTCCTTGTTCGACAAGGTACTCAATTGCCTCCTGCACCTCAGAAACCTCCAGATCAGTCATATGCGCTATCTCCTGTACGGTTCGTGCACCATGCGCAAGCGCTACCGCGATCATAAGTCCGGTATCATCGCTTCCTGCCTGGCGCCCCTGTCGCAGGACTTCGCCGATCTGCTGATCAATCTCTCGCTCAAGTTCCTCCAGCCGCAATGAGATCTCCTGTCGGGAGGATATCATCTGCCAGAGTTTCAGAAGTGAGATGATGAATTTCTGGTCCTCATTCAGCACAAGAGGGATGAGACCCTGTTGTTGCGTATTGAGATGTACCTGGATATTGATATCGTGTGCCAGATAGTAATACTTCCTCCTCTTATTATCATGCCTGAATGAGAGGATACTCGCCTCTTCAAGCATCTGGAGATGATCGATCACCGCTTTGGGCGAAACCATCAGCCGTTCAGATATCTCTGTGACAAAACAAGGTTTTTCACGGATTAGGTCAATAATCCGCCTCCGATTTCGATTCCCTAAAATATCGAGAAGCCTCGAGAGTTCAGCCTGTTCGTCAGTCACTAACGTATAGTTAGTGACTTCCAAATAAAAATAGTTATGTTATCCGATCAGATCCGATAATTTG
>JAZDKH010000227.1:0-4163 GCA_043803325.1 Methanobacteriota archaeon
TTTCTAGAGAATTTATCTGGGTATTATTTTTTAGAACAGATAGTACTCTATCATCAATGGTGTCACAACCGATTTCAATGAGATCCCCTTCAGGAATTAACCGCTTCAGGTTTTCCAAAATATCCAGGGCAATAAGCTGGCCTTTGTCCACAAATGCTATTCGGTTGCATAGTTTTTCTGCCTCATCCATATAATGAGTAGTGAGAATAATCGTCGTATTTTCAGTGTTCAATGTTTCTATTTGTTGCCATACTTCTCGCCTGGCTTCAGGATCAAGTCCGATTGTTGGTTCATCAAGAAACAGGATAAGGGGATGGTGAATAAAAGCCCTGACAATCTCAAGTTTGCGTCTCATCCCTCCAGATAACGTTTGAACCTTCATATGAGCACGATCTGTGAGTTCAGTCATTTCTAAAAGTTGCCATATCCGGGCGTCTAAAGTGCTGGCTGGAACATTCTCAAGTTTTCCGTAAAACTCAAGGTTATCATAGGCAGTTAGCTCGACATCGAGAGTGCTATTCTGTGCGCAAACACCAATTATCTCTCTGATTTTTTCTGGATTTTTTGTAATATCATATGAATCGACGCATGCCGTACCTGATGTAGGTTTGAGGAGTGTTGTCAGTATTCGGATGATAGTGCTTTTTCCTGCTCCATTGGGGCCGAGCAGGCCAAAAATTTCTCCTCGATTAACATCGAATGATATATCATTTACCGCAGTAACGGTCCGCTTTCGTTCAAAAAATATTTTTGTCAGATGTTCAATCCGTATTATACTTTCTTTTGACGCTGTGGAACATGCGGCGGCAATGGAAGAATTTTCAAGGATATTGTCATTTGTTTGAGCGGCAGAATTGATGGAGCGGCCCAGGTCATTATAGGGTGTTGTCAGATCTTTAGTACCCACTCAATTCACCTTTGGTAAAAATTTCACCGGTATCTATCCCTAAAAGGCATAAATAACATACCTTCGATGATGCGTAGTTCTGTCTAATAAATATGAGGATGGAAGTAATTTTCCAGGAAGGATTACTGAATAATTTATTCTGGCACAGTCTATCTGAGGCCTTTCTCTCTGATAAGTCCACAGATATCGATCCAGATGACCAGTTCTTTTTTGCTTTCTCCCCGTTCACCGACTTCTTTTTTGATGACTCCCAGTATAAAGGTATCATCCCCAGATCCTCGGCCACTTTGATCTATATCACTCAGGGGAACGGTAAGTACCGATGCGACCTCATCAACAACAACTCCGGTCTTGCCATTGGTTACCGACTCATCAAGAACAATAAATCTGAGATCTTCAGTAACGGCGGAGTCAGCACGTTTCGTTGCACCAATTAAAGTACGAAGGTCGATAATGGTAGTTATCTCTCCTCGAAGGTCAATAATTCCCCTGATGTGTTTTGGTGCATGAGGGAGAGGAGTTATCTTACTAGCTTCAACAATTTCCCGGACATCAAAGAGGTTAACTGCATACGTGTCATCACCGAGAAGAAACTCAACTACCTGAACTTCTTCGGTATCCTTTCCTTCTGCAACAGTCTTGTTTGAGTTAAATCGTGCGTCAGCCATGTTACACCTTAAATTTGTTTACTTCATGTGAGACAGAATCAACTAAGTTATTCAGATTTGTGACAATATGACTTATCTGTTCGGTTGCTGCTGAGGCTTCCTCTGTTGATGCAGCCGCTGATATCGCTTCCTCAGAAGTATTTTTAATATACGTTGAGACCTCCCCGATACTTGCCGTCACTTCCTGAACTGATGCGGCCTGCTCTTCCGATGCAGATGCAACATCCATCGCATTTTTACTGATATCTTCAATAGTATTTCCGATCTCATTAAATGCCTGGAGGGTCGCCTCCAAGGCTTGAGTCCCTTCTCCTACTGTCTTTCCTGCCTTCATAATAGCTTCGTTCGCTTTTTGTGCTTTGGTCTGAAGGGTTGTTATCATATCAGCAATATCTTCAGCTGAGTGACGGGAATCCTGAGCAAGAGATTTTACTTCCGCTGCTACTACAGCAAATCCCCGACCTGCATCACCAGCTCTCGCTGCTTCAATAGCTGCATTAAGTGCGAGCAGATCTGTTTGATTCGCGATATCAGTGATTAAATTGACGATCTTTCCTATTTCACGCATCTGGTCATTGATCTCTTTGACAATATCACTCACTACATCGGTTGATATGGTAATCTCTTTCATTGCGGTTTCAGTCTTTCCGGCAAGTTCCATGCCAGTACTAGATATTTCGGTTGCATGGCCTGCAGTTACTGAAACCTGTTCAGCACGTTGGGCAACAGAGCTTACCGTTATATTAAGGTCGTCCATCGCTTTCAGGATCTGAGATATTCCTTCTTCACCCTCTGCTGCGTTCCTGCTCACCCGTTCTGCCATAAGTGCGATACGGCTAGATCCTGTAGCCATATCCTTGACACTGACCGCAGCCTGCTCTGAGTTCGCAGTCATATCTGTAACTTTCACTTCTATCAGTTTCATTGCGTCAGTGACTTGTATACCGATATTATCGAGTGCACTTTTAAAGGGGATCCAGTCTCCGGCATGTTTGAGTTGAGGATTGATTCGTGCAGTGAAATTATAGCGTGCATATTCTGAAGAGACCCGAAGAGCTTCTTCGATTGGGGTAATCACACTGTCAAGCGTATTGTTTACTCCGGTAACTATCTTCTGAAACTCGCCGTGGTGTTTAGATGAATCTGCCCTGGTTTTTAGATCTCCTGCAACGGCTGCAGCTGATAGTGCCTGGACATCAGTAATCATCAAAGAGATAGCATCAATTGCCTCCTTCATGCTGGTATTCATCTTAACAAACAGTTCTGATACTCCTTTGGTATGTTCATCTGATGCTGTGACAGAGTAATCGAGATTCAGATCTCCATTCGCCATATTTTCAAGATTTTTTGCGGTGTGGGTAACTTCCTGTTGAAGGTACCTGTTGACTTTTACCACTTCAGTAATATCAGTAACGACCTCTACATGTCCCACCCGTTCGCCATGAGCATTTGTAACATATGCGCAATCTACATTAAAATGGCCTCCAAATTGATCAAACTTAGTATTATTAAATCCGGCCCGGAGACGGGTAATTCCACACTTCTCTGTATTACAGATTCCAGCTCCCCATTCACTACAGAGATGACCCATCAGATCCTTCCTCTGAACTTTCAACATGGACTCAACAGCTTTATTCACAAAAGTCCATCGTGTATTCATATCAGTTACTGTGATGGGGAATGGAACTGCGTCAAGGATTGATTCATACCAGGCTGATTTATCTATGAATACTTGAATCAGTTGATTAATACCTTCTCCGATCTTCTGAAGTTCTGACGGGAGGGAAGTGGTAGCAACTCGTGAAAATTCTCCTTTTTGCATCCCTGATATTGCTTCGGCTATCAACTCGTTTAAATGAACGAGTCCGGTATTTTGCGCTGTGTCTGATTCTCCCATGTTTACATCCTGTCTTTCATTGGAATAATAAATACTCAAGTATCTGTATGTAGTAAGGATGGGAATATAGATATATTAAAGTGATGTTGAGTCCTGATTAGATGAAACCCCAAAATCAGGAATCAAATTAGTGAGGATGATTCCAAAAAAATTTATATACTAATGAAAGGATAAATAAAATTCGAACTGAAATTTTTACAACTGTTCCGAATTCTCGGTTTCATTTTTTATTTTTACTATGTACCGAGCTGCCTTTGGGTATATTTCCGAAATAATATCTGCAAGATTTAATTTTCCAAGTTTAAAAGGAGATGGACCAAGTTTCCGAATAACATCTGACTCTTTTTCTGATACATAATTTCGTCTGAATCTTATTACGTCGATTTCATGTCCAGAATCATAAAACCGGGCGGGATCTATCGGTTCTAAATCGATGGTACTCTCTTCTAAGAGTTCCCTTTCGTGGGGGATTTCAACAGGATTCTCTTGCTCTGTAATTGACGATACACCCGCTAGAATATCTTCCCGTGTCCTACCTCTGAGCAGAAATAATGTCAGAGGATCTTCATTGATGTATTTGCCTAAAGCCATATATGTGGCTACAATGTGACTGCAGGTATGATGATCAGACTCACAATCACAACGGTAGTCAAGATCCATCACCGTAGTGGGAATGATAAATATGCCTGCC
>JAZDKH010000228.1:0-2347 GCA_043803325.1 Methanobacteriota archaeon
GATCCTTTAATTTTTTCTGTGTCTGACGGAAAAAGAGGCACTAATAGTTCTGACCTACATCAGAATCTGCTTACGTTTAAAGATGGCCGGGTTATTGAGGTACATTCAAGACCACAGATTTGTGAAGGTACATTGGTGGGGAGAGTTTGGAGTTATCATGATCTCACCGATAGAATTAAAGGTGAACTGGCACTTTTAGAAAGCAGAGAGCGGTTCAGAATTCTATTTGATAACTCCCCTATCAGTCATCAGGCTTTAGCAGAAGATGGCACTATCCTTGAGGTGAATCAGACCTTACTTTCCATGCTTGGGTACACCCGTGAAGAGATCATCGGCAGGCAATTCACCGACCTCTGTCATCCATCTGTACTGGATATTTTCTCAAATTGCTTTGTTGATATTAAGGCAGGGATTCCTGCGAATACATTGGAACTGATTCTCTTTCATAAAGATGGATCAGAGATCATTGTAATTGCAGATGGCTTGGCGGTTAAAGCCCATGATGGTTCTCTTCTACAGATCCTATGTGCACTCCGAGATATTACATCCCAGAGAAAGATGGAAGAACAACTTTTCTGGACAGAATCTATCCTTGAAGAAGTTGTAGAACTGCTTCCGTTCGGAATCTGTGTAACTGAGGCGGGTGATAACAACATTATCTTTGAGAATACCCGATTCAATGAGATCTGGGGGCAAAATCAAAAGAATGAATCTGAAAAAATCCAAAAAACTCTCGATAAGGTGATGAAAAACTGTCACGCCGAAATTCAACCTGCATACATCCTTGGTGATGAGCAGAGTGGCACAGAATCTGATGTCTGTTCGGTAGAGATCAAACTCCCTGAGAATCGGACACTCCGTTCATATCAACGCAAATTTCCGAATAATACAAAGGATAATCGGACACTCTGGGCATTTGAGGATATATCCCGATTCAAGGATCAGGAAGAAGAGATACGGCAATATGCACGTAGACTTGAGATCCTGAATAAGATGATCTCACTCTCTAGCCGGGCTACCAAAGTCCAGTCACTGTGCGAATTTGTCCTGCAATCTATCGTCCCCCTGATGGGTGTTGATGGAGGATGTCTATACCTGATTAGTCAGGATAGGAAGACTGCAGAACTTGTCGCCAGTGTAGGAATCAATGCTAATTTGAAAAAAGAAATTCAGACGGTTAAATCATCTGATTTTGCTGATATTCTTATAAATGGGAACACATTCTTATCTGAAAATTTCTCTGATATCTGCCCTGACCTTGCATGTAGGTATGCCATCGGATCTGTCGTAATAGTACCTCTACCAGGTGGAGGGAACATATTAGGGGCTATATGTCTGGTTAATCGACATAAATTTCCTGTGAATTCTGATGAAAAGAATATTCTCATTGGTGCAGGCAGAGAGATCGGTGGAGCTCTTATCAGACTTCAGGATCAGGAGGCTCTTCGAAATGCTCGCAGGAACCTTGATAATCTTGTTAATTCTATCAGTGATATGGTATTTGTAATCGATGCTGATTCTTATACCATTCTTGAAGTGAACGAAGAGGTTCTGAGACACCTTGGGTATTGCAGGGAAGATCTCATAGGAAGATCTGTTCAGAGGCCATTTTTCATGGGTTTTCTGCTCTTTCCTTCTGAATTATTCTCGAAAAATGCAATCATACTGAAACATATTATTCCAACTATTGATGGGGGTCTCATCCATGTAGAGACCAGTACAGCCCTGGGCTCCTGGAATGTGCGAAAGGCAATATTCTGTGTTACTCGTGATATAAGTGAATCGCTTATTGTGCAGGATCGGGTTAGACGTAGTGAAGAACGACTTCGTGCGATTTTTGAATCATCTCCTATAGGGATTGAACTCTATGACGCGAATGGAGAACTTATTGATCTGAATCAATCAGTACAGGACATTTTGGGAGTTCCTGATCGCACGTTGATGATTGGACGCTCACTCTTCTCCCTCCCTCATATAAAAAACGATATTTTTGATAAGATAAACCTGGGGAAAACTGTCACCTATGAACAAATATTGGATTTTGCTGATACAGAACTATCACTGATATATCATTCAAATAAACATGATTCTATTGAGATACGTATCATCATTACCCCCCTCTGTGTGAATTCAACCAATAAGATTTCCGGATATCTTGTGCTGATTGAAGATATTACTGCAAAAAAGGAGGCAAACCGGTTACTCGCAGAGAGCGAGGCATTCAATCGGGGTCTTGTGGCAAATCTCCCTGATTATATCATGATCTATAATCAGGAAGGAAAGATTCTTTACGTCAACCCTTCCGGAATTACGGGTATGCGGTCAGAAGGTGTATTATTGCAAGGGG
>JAZDKH010000229.1:0-5699 GCA_043803325.1 Methanobacteriota archaeon
ACGACTTATCTATGCGGACCCGCGATATACCCCCACTGCCATTCAATCAGATCTCTTTATTCAGTTTTATAGTGGATCTGATGTTCTCCTCCTCAATAGTATCATGGGAGAGATCATCAGAAACGGATGGGAGGATCAGAACTTCATAAAGAAACGGACAAATAATTATGATACACTTCGGAAAGTAGTCCTGCAGAGGCGGTATGAACCTGAGGTAGCCGGAGATCTCTGTGGTGTCTCTCCTGATCTCATCCGAACGACTGCTGAATGGATAGGTATCGCAAAACGGTGCACCATTCTCTATTCAATGGGTATCACACAACACACCACCGGGGTAGACAATGTCAAATCTATTGCCAATCTTATGATGCTCACCGGTAATATCGGGCGACCAGGGACCGGAGTCAATGCTCTTCGTGGGCAGAATAATGTTCAAGGGGCTTGTGATGTCGGGTGTCTCCCTTCATTTTTTCCTGGATATGCACGGGTCTCTGATGGTGCTGCCCACAGGAATTTAACCCGACAATGGGGATTTGAAGGAGGTATCTGTGAGCCAAGGGAAGGGTATGAGATCACGTCAATGTTTGAACGTCTCAAAGCAGACTCCCATGAGATCAAGGCGATGTACCTCATCGGAGAGAATCCCCTGGTATCTGAGCCAAATCTGGCATCGGTGAAGGAAGGGATTGGAAATCTTGATTTTCTAGTCGTTCAGGACATCTTCTTCACAGAAACGTGCCAGTTTGCCGATGTTGTCCTGCCTGCTGCCTGTTGGGCAGAGAAAGATGGTACCCAGACGAACACAGAGCGACGGGTTCAGCGAATACGGCAGGCGGTCATGCCACCGGGCGACGCTAAACCTGACTGGGAGATCATCTCGTCTCTTGCTGCAAGAATGGGATATGAAAAGCAGTTCCGGTATCAGAGCCCAGAAGAGGTTTTTCAAGAGATCTGCACGGTCGTCCCCCAGTATCAGGGTATGAGTTGGGACCGGGTAGGTAGACCAGAAGGTATCTGCTGGCCGTGTCCTGACTCTGATCATCCGGGAACACCCATTCTGTATACAGACTTTTTTTCAACCCCGGGTGGAAGAGGTGCATTCCTCCCGGTTGACTGGAAGGAGCCTTCAGAACTGCCGGATGCTCAATACCCATTCAGATTAACCACCGGCAGGATCATCTGGCACTGGCAATCAGGTACGATGACCCGCAGATGTAAGAATCTGACCGATGAAGTGAATGAAGGATATCTGGAGATGAACCCTGCCGATGCGCAATTATGTGGGATCAAAAATAACGACCTGATTAAGGTCATCTTCCGTCGTGGTTCTCTTATATGTAAAGCCCGTATGGTCAGAGACATCAAGAAAGGGATGACCTTTATGCCGTTTCACTTCATCGAACGTGCAGTAGGTAATCTTACCAGTGATTCTGATACACTGACCCGGATTTCTGAATATAAAGTAGCCACAGTCAGGATAGAGAAGTACCAGGGAGAGGAATCGTGATCAGGCAAGGTGAGATGCTCTATGCCTGGGCAGAGGATCCGACGATACGGGAGGCCGGTGATTCGGGTGGGTTTATCACAGGTCTGCTTTTTCATCTACTCTCTTCCGGTGTGGTCGATGCAGTATCCACTGTTCGAAAGGGTGCTGATCTCTATGATGCCTCGATGGTCATCATTACGAACCCTGCAGAGCTCATCTCATGTTCCGGCACCCTCTACTGCGGGACTCTATCATCAGCAAAATTTCTCCTCCGGTACCTGCAGGGAAATTCAGGCAGGAAGGTAGCAGTTGTGGTGAAGGGATGTGAGGCGAAGGCAATCGTTGAGCTGGCAAAGAGAAACCAGATTGATCTCGATGATCTGCTCCTCATTGGCCTTAACTGCAGTGGGACTATCAGCCCACTCACGGCCCGCAGGATGGTTTCCGAAAAATTTGGCATGGATCCGGATCTGATCCGGGAGATATCGTTTGCACAAGGAAAATGTCTTGTTCAATCTGAAGATCAGACCGTCGGGATCTCAATTGATGAGATAGAGCAGGATGGATATGGGAGGCGACTCTGTTGTCAACGCTGCCTCACCCGAATCCCCCGTCAGTGTGATCTGGTCTGTGGAAACTGGGGAGTTGTCGGGGATTACACAGGAAACACAACATTTGTAGAGGTTTGTACCAGGAAAGGAGCACAATTTCTCCAGGGAGCAGTAGAGGTGGGTCGAATTCTCATTGAACCGGCAGACCCAAGAGGGGTGGAGGTCAGAACCCGGGTAGAAGAGGCGATGCTGGCACTCAGTAGAAAGAATTGGTCGTATCAGTTCTCAGGCATCAGTACAGGTGATCAGCTGCTTGAACGGATGATGCTTGAGATGTCCCGGTGTATCAAGTGCTATCAGTGCACCGAGGCCTGCCCACTCTGTATCTGCGAGGATTGCAGAATTAAAAAACCCTGGCTGGTAAAACCCGGTCAGGTCCCTCCTCCGTTTATGTTTCATCTCATCCGGGTCTCACATATCGCAGACTCGTGTGTTAACTGCGGTCAGTGTGAAGATAGATGTCCCATGGATATCCCAAACTCTCTCTTCTTTAATGCACTCCAGACAGAACTTGAACTTATGTTCGGGTACCATGCGGGTGGACGGGCTGGTATGCCGGTGGTAGCAAAGGTAAATGAGCTTGAAGAGTGGGAGCACAATTACGGGGATACCTTCGCCAGGATGGTTGAGATGTTCAGAGATCAGGGGTATTGATAAAGAACCATAGTTCCCTTCAGAATACTGAATTTACTCAAATTCAGGTTATGGAACTGGAAACCCGCAAACCTCAAGGATCTCTTCCTGAGTCACCTGATAATTCCATTTTGCCCGGGAGAAGAGATCTGAAAGGTAACAGATAGAGAGTGGGATAGGAAGTCCGTATATCTTTGCATAACTGACTGGTGGAATTTCCTGACCTGAAAAGTTCCTGATTGTCCCCCGATCAACCACTATCCCAATAGTCTGAAGAATTTTAGCGGTATGATTAAAAGGATGATCTCTGGCAAGGGTCATGCAGAGGTCAGCGACCGGGGATCCGAATTTCGTATTCGGATAAAACGGAGCCCGTGCATAACAGAGTTTCCCACAGCCCCGACAGTAGTAACGGTGAACTTTTACCGTGATAATCCTCTTCTGCCCATCTTCGATGACGGTTGCAAACCTTTTCGCTCTGATATCATGAAACCTGACTGGTCCCTTACAATATTGGCATTCTGAGATAAGTGTAAAATTCATCGAATCGATGCCCGTCAATGCCGTGATAATGACGCTTGAGAGGATGGATGGAATCTTAATCACTTTCACGTAGATCTACCTGGCTTCCTGATCAATTGTTCGCGTAAGAATATGAGATATCGCCTGATATCATAAGAGATTTGATTCACTATCAAAGCCTGACCGTAAGCCAGGTCTTCTGAACAAATATCACTGAAAGAATGACTGCCTGGAGAGTCAACCCGATTATGACTGCATACCATACCCCGATTATCCCATTACCAAGAAGTCCGGGAAGCATGACAGCGAGGGGAATCTGCACCAGTATGAGGGAGATAGCAGTCGCATACATAGGAATCCGGGTAGCACCTGCACCGTTCATTGCAAATGATAGGATAATTGATATCGCGGTCATAATATAAAACGGAGCAACGGTATGAAAGTATCCGGTTCCGATCAGGGTACTGGTGCCTGAAGAGTCAAAAAATCCAATGATATCGGTAGGGAAACATGCATATATCGCTGCAATCAGTATCATCAATCCCCCGTAGAAAATAAGTGAATAATACACCCCGGTCATAACCCGTTCTGGTTTTCGAGCCCCAAGATTCTGACCAACAATTACGGCAGTGGCAGTAGCAATAGCAAACCCTGGCATCAGTGCGATAAGTTCCATCCGGATAACAATTCCATATGCTGCCATAGCTGCACTCCCATATGCAGCAACAATGGCAGTAAGAGCGAGAAACGATATACTCCGCATCCCATTCATGATAGAATTCGGAATAGCGATGATAAAGAGCCTGCGTAGTAATCCGGGATCTAAATGGAGGGACCTGGGGAGATTAAATGGCCCTTTTCCCGAAAATATTAGCAGAAAGAGAAAGATAAATCCACATGTCCGACCCAGAACGGTTGCAAGTGCTGAACCAGAGATTCCAAACCCGGGAACGATACTATAACCGAAGATCAAGAGCGGGTTAAATATGATATTGATGATATTTGCCCCAACCATAACCAGCATCGGAGTTCGGGCATTTCCACAGCTCTGATACGCAGAACAGAGGATCCACAATCCGACCATGCTGAAATTACCGATCAGAATCACTTTAAGGAATTCCCCACCCAGTGAAGCCACATGGGGGGTGGCTCCGAGGAGAAGAAGAAGATGATCAGAACCATAGAGGCCAAAGACTGCAAACACAACTGCAAAACCTGCCCCAATCAGGAGAGCATGAATGAGCAGCGTACCTGGTTCATTATAATCTTTTGCGCCCCAGGCGTGGGAGATGAACGCAGTTGTTGCGGTAACAATCCCGATGATGATCGTCATGATAGTGAGTATAAACATCATACTCATCGCCACGCCCGCAATAGCGTCAGGCCCGAGTTTGCCAACAAAGAAAAGGTCAATTACCTCAACAACACTTTGAAGGAGATTGCTAACGATTATCGGGAAAGATATTGTTAGCAGGCCTTTGAGTATGTTTCCCTCAGTAATTTCACTTTTCATGATTGACCAGGCCCTCCTTTCGGATGATCAGATGGATATATAAAACGTTAAACAGAGTTATAGCACCAGCGATCTATGGAGAAAAAATATCGGTAAAAAAACAGGGAAGTAACGGGGGACCCGGGGAATAATGGTTTTATTCCCTTATAGCAGGTATTTCGACCGAAATATCAGAGAGATTTTCATCATCTCCCGCAGATATCTCTTGTTTGGTAACTCGGATCCCATTATCTGAAGATTTCCCTTGCGCGGATATCTGAAGCAGATGGAGCCTGATGATCCCATTGCATGAACTACAGACGTAATAGTCATCCTTCCAGCAGTCTGGGCATGCCCATCTGCCACAGATAACACATTGCCTGAGTGCTGAGACCGGAGCCGCACGATGACAGAGGTCACAGATATACCGGGAGAACGACTCCCCGTCTTTTACCGGATGATCACCCTGTCCTCGAATCTCTCCGATGACAGCACGAAGGAGGGAATAAAAACTTTCTTTTCCCCCAGTCTTATCAGGATTATTTTTTTGCCAGGGTATTTTCCAGGGCATTGAGCCGGCCCTCAAGTTCGGTAAGATTTGTTTTCATCTCATTCTCAAACGTCCTTAACATCTGAATCCTGGCTTCATCCAGATCAAGAGCCTCATTTCGGTCATCCTTGAACTTCTGAAGCCGGGGTCTCCTGACCAGTGACCACTCCTCAATAAGATGCTCAAATCGCCGGTCAAGATACTCATCAATTCTGCTTTCAACCGGACGGGATAGCGAAAGTTTACCGGTTGAACCACGAAAGAAATAGTATACAAGATAGATCATCCAAGCGGACATACGCTAATCGGAATTGGACACCTGAACGAAATAAGATTTCACTACGCTCCAGGTGGGATAGTCAATTCAAAGTGTAAGATATCCGGTCAAGATCGCAAAAAACTGAT
>JAZDKH010000230.1:0-6054 GCA_043803325.1 Methanobacteriota archaeon
TAATTCTGAAGTTTTAAGGATCATAATTTTCGTATTGTAAAAATCTCCATCTCCTTATGCATATTGGAAACTGCTTTATTAATCAGTTCGATGATATCAGTGATCTGAGAGACCACAGCTAGAGCCTCCTCACTTGTGGCTGATGAATGGGTTGCATCATCAGCCGTCTTTTTTACAAGCGTACTCATCTCATTAGCACTTGCGGTGATCTCTTCGAATGAAGCGGCCTGGTGTTCTGTTGCTCGTGCAATAGTAAGCATCTTCTGATTAATGGTATCAACAGAGCCAGTCAGTTGGGTGAAAACATGCAGGGTATCAATCATCGCTCTATTCCCCTCTTTTACTGCCTTTCCTGCTGCTTCTATTGCCACCGCTGCATTATCTGACTTATGCTCTAACCCTTGGATCATATTAGCTATCGATTCTGCAGATGTTCGCGACTCCTGAGCGAGTGATTTCACTTCAGAGGCCACGACTGCAAACCCGCGTCCGGCATCCCCGGCACGAGCAGCTTCAATGGCTGCATTTAATGCGAGAAGATTCGTCTGGTTGGCTAGATCAGTGATTATATTCACAATCTTTCTGATCTGGTTCATCTCATTCCGAATCTCGGTGATAATGGCCTCTACTTCAGTAGATGAACGAGTAATACTTGCCATTCCTTTGTCTGCATCTTCTGCAAATTCAGTTCCCTTCTTGGCTAGGTTATTTGCATCTTCACTAAGTCTGGCTACTGCATCAGCATTTACTGATATCTCTCCGACCATCACGGTCAGATCTGACATTGCCCGAAGAACCTGTTCAATTCCATCTTCTGCTTTTGCTGCGTTATCAGATGTCTCTTCTGCATTCTGTGAGATCTCTTTCGCTCCTCTGCTCACATCTTCAACTCCGAACTGAGCATTTTCTGCGTGACTAGAAAGGGTATCTATCTCTTTCTTGAGGTTATCAACGGTCAACGATATCTCTTCACCTATGTGGTTTAAAGAATTCTTAAATAATGAAAATTCACCTTCTGCCTTGATCTGTTCGGTGAATTCACCACTGAAATTGCATTTTGCATACAGTTCAGAGACACGCATCGCTTCACGAAGAGGAGCTACAACCTGATCGAGTGTCTGATTCATACCGGTTACAACCCGAGAATAATCACCTTGATGACGGGCTGCATCTGCTCGAGTGTGGAGATCTCCTTTTACTGCTGCATCTGTAAGGAGTTTTGCATCATCGATTAGGAGATGAATAGCGCCTATACACTGGTTCAGATTGTTTTTTATCTCATTAAAGTCGCCTTTATATTCGTCAGTTATCTTTGGTGGAAGATCACCTTTACTGATACGATCGATATATTCTGCTGCCAGGTTCAACGGACCGATATATGCATCGAGCATGTGGTTTATCCCATCAAGCATCTTCCCATTTTCTCCAGGGTATTTTGCCGTGTCAGCTCGAACATCAAGTTTTCCATCAATGGCAGACTGGATGAGGAGCTGGATATCGGCATTTCGCATATGAACAACATCCATGAGTGCATTAATATTGTTCTTGATCTCGTTGAAATCTCCATGATATTCATCAGTGATCTTTGGAGGGATGTCGCCCTTGCTGATTCGATCGATATATTCGGCAGAGACGTTTATCGGGCCTATATAGGCATCCAGCATATGATTTATGCCATCTATCATTCTCCCATTTTCTCCAGGATATTTGGTTGAATCTACTCTAACATCGAGTTTTCCTTCGATAGCAGATTGAATAAGGAGTTGGATGTCGGCATTACGCATATGGACAACATCCATGAGGGCATTGATATTGTTCTTGATCTCATTGAAATCGCCATGGTAATCATCGGTGATCTTCGGAGGGATGTCGCCCTTACTGATCCGATCAATATATTCTGCAGAGACATTTATCGGGCCTATATAGGCATCAAGCATATGATTTATGCCCTCTATCATTCTCCCATTCTCTCCAGGATATTTGGTTGAATCTGCTCTCACATCGAGTTTTCCCTCAATAGCAGATTGAATGAGGAGCTGGATGTCGGCATTTCGCATATGAACAACATCCATGAGGGCATTCAGATTGTTTTTGATCTCATTGAAATCACCATGATATTCATCAATGATCTTCGGAGGGATATCGCCCTTACTGATCCGATCGATATATTCGGCAGAAACATTTATCGGGCCGATATACGCATCAAGCATATTATTGATCCCTTCAATGACTTTTCCGTTCTCTCCGAGATATTTTTTCGGTTCAGCACGGAAGTCGAGATTCCCGTTAATTGCTGCTTCTATCAAGGCCTTTATATCTGCATTCCGCATATGGATTACATCGATGAGATTATTCAGATTATTTTTGATCTCATTGAAGTCTCCCCGGTACGCCTCCGTAATCTTCGGAGGAATGTCACCTTTACTTATCCGATCTATGTATTCGGCAGAGACATTGATAGGTCCGATATAAGCATCAAGCATCTTATTAATGCCCTCTATCATAATCCCATTATCTCCCGGATATTTCTTCGAATCAGCCCTCACATCAAGACGTCCATCTACTCCCGAGTTGATGAGCATCTTGATGTCTTCGTTGCGCATATGAACAACATCAATGAGAGCATTCAGATTATTTTTGATCTCATTAAAGTCACCCCGGTATACCTCGGTGATCCGCGGAGGATTATCTCCCTTACTAATCCGGTCAATATATTCTGCAGAAACATTAATTGGGCCGACATACGCGTCAAGTATCTTATTTATCCCTTCGATGATTCGTCCGTGATAACCGGTATATTTAGTCGGATCTGCCCGGGTATCAAGTCTGCCTTCAATGGCAGAACTGATAAGCATGTTAATATCTTCCCCACGTATTTTTGATATTTCAGAAATCTGGTTTAAATTGTTCAAAAGTCTCCCCATATCTCCGGAATATTTTTCTGCATCAACAAAGTCTGGGATCTTTCCATCAGCAAAATCTGCAATTCCTATAGATGCTATCCGAACTGGAGTAACTAAGGCATGAAAACCACAATCCAATAGATCTATCATTTCGCGGAATCCTCCTAAATAACGTGATGGATCAATTCTGGCTGATAAGTCACCTTCCTGACAGGAATCTGTAAACCGGGACACATCAGTCTGCATGAGTGCTAGTCCGCCCATTATCTTAGATAATTGTTCTGAAATTACTCCACGAGTTCCAGGAAGACGTGGGATATCAGCAATAAAGGATCCTTCAACGATTGAATCGAGAACCTCACTGATAGCTTTTTGTTCATTTACAAATAGTTCAATGAGATGATTTACCTGGGTTGCGATACTCTGATCGGCTTTGTCAAGTCTTGACATATCAATTTTTGCATCAGAAAGTCCCGACTTCTGAAACTCCAGAATTCTGGATATCTCCTCATAAAGATGATCAGAACTCTGACCTCCCCTACTAGTGTCATTATTACGAGGTTCCATCGTCATCATCCCTATATCGATAACACACTTTCCTGATGGTTTGTGTGATTGTGTGAAAGTATGTTCATTCAAATATATAAGAGGCATGCTACACCAGTATAATTAATAACTACAATTTTAGGTCCTAAATCCGATTAGACAAATTTTACTATGTCGCTTGAAAAAACTAATTAATAAACTGAATTCACATGTCATCGGTTAAGGAATAACAAAGATAATACCCCATTCATCTATTAGTCCGGAACAGTTTCCAAATTTTCTCCCGTACAAATTCGTTAGATCTTATAAACGAGATATTGATGCAAAGGTCACTGTCAGGTATTTCGCAAGTGGTGAAAAGAAAGTTGAAATAATTTGGATCTTTGATTTATTGCAGTATATAATGAAAGGAGCCATCTCTGCTCATATGAACAGAAAGACTCATACAAGTAATTTGTTTATGTAGGCCTTAAAGCAAGAAAAAGGGATTAGACCGTTAATATAGTTTTGGCTACCGAAGTTAATACGGAATTTTTGCCAGCCCTATTTTTTTATGTCAGGATTGTTATGAAGGAAACCTGATGAGTAAGTCATAGATATTCAACTTCCAAGTTTCGTTCCACTAAAGTAAGTATAGAGCATTATTGAGAGTTTATTTCGTGCTACACCTTACCTTAACCGATAACATATGAATATGAGTTCACTGATCATGGATCACCGCTGATAATAAGGTGATGATTATGGATTATTGTATTCGGTACTGAATGAAAACCTTTAGCCATCCAATGAAAAATCCCTTTAAAATTTGAGAATTTTTCTGAAACCATGGATATATGGAGTCTCTATGAAGTTCTTTTAAAAATACCGAGAGGATAAATTACCTTATTTCACTCTATAGAACACGATTCAATGATCTTGAAACATCACCGGAAATTTAGGAGAGGTTTAATCTATTTTTCCAGTTCCCCTTTCATCACCTGAAATTCTTCAGTTGTGATCTCACCTTTTACATATCGCTCCTTCAGGATGCCTATGGCAGAATTGTCTCCTGAAACAATTTTGTGCTCTCCTGTCTCCCGGAGAATAAGATACAGAAAGAGGCCAAATATCCCTATCATTGGGATGACAATTAAAATCCACCACAGGACCCCGTTCATTCCACGCTTGTTTGCATCCTGAAAGACGATATACCCAATGATGATAAAGATGAGAAACCAGAAGAACATCATACCCATTCCAAAAAACGGGAAGCCAAAGTTGGCTCCTTCCCAGGGACCTATCATACCGAACATAAATGAGAATGTATCTTGATAGACATAATGGTTTGGGTTTCTTTCAATAATTAGAAAAATGATGGTTATCCCAATTGTTTGTAAAACACTCAGGTGATTTTCGGATTTCTTTCGGAGATTTCTTGACATACCAGATTATGGAATCGTAACTGAATATTCAAATCTTTTAGAAAAATACTAATCTGGTGCTAATGCCCTCTGAACTACCATCTAATAAAAAATTCATTTGCAAATTCTAAAAAAATTAAAAATCTCAGATATTACCACCTGAAGAAAGGTAACATGGCATACAGATCCTTTTTCCTTCATGTTCCCGGGTCTTTGCATCTGCAACCATCTCTCCGCAACATTCACAGGGAATTGAAGCAAATATCCGAGCCTTTTGCGGAGGTTTCATCTCAACGTATTCTATTTTTACAACTTTTTCAGATGGTGCAGCCAGGATGGCCTGCGATACCTGACCCATCATATCGTAAAATTTCTTCTGTTCTTCCGCAGTAGCCTGACCGGAGAAGACCTTCGGCCGAAGTTCGTCCATCTCTGGTTTTCGTGGCATGAACTCATCAAGACAGGTACTTACTCTGACCGCTTTGTCACTCTTCCGGCAGTAGAAGGTAAACACATGCTTGCCATAGTCATGAACGATCAGGTTTCCTTTCCCTGCCGTGCATCCGGTGACGACCTGGATAGCATCAACTCCGCATGCATCAGTCTCGGCTATGGCAACGAGTTCCTCATCCTTCGGCCGCTCAACGCCAAGTGCTTTCATAGCTGCGATTGCTACTCTGTACCCACTGGATATACCCGGGCAGACGTGGCCATGAAACGCTGCTGCTTCTTCAAACGATGCATATTTTGACATCTCTTGCGTCACTGGTGAATCAGTTGTACACATAATTACTCCTTAGTTCTCCATATGTATCATCTCCCCGGTATGTCCGGGAATGATACAAGTGATCCCTTCTATGGTTCCCATGACAACCGGGAGACCATAGACTTCTTCTATCACTTCAGGGGTGACTGAATTATGATCCCCCTGGAAATGAATCGTACCATTCTTGAGAAAGATAAACCGGTCAGCATACCGGAGTGCCTGGTTCAGATCATGCATCGTCATTACCGCGGCAATTCCATGTTCACGAACGATATTCACTATGGTGGAGAGTATCTCGACCTGGTTCTTCAGGTCAAGACTGCTGGTTGGTTCATCAAGAAGCAGAATCCTCGGCTCCTGGACCAGGGCCCGGGCAATCGCTATCTTCTGCAATTCACCGCCACTCATCTCATCGATGTACGAAAGCCGGAGATGTTCC
>JAZDKH010000231.1:0-2686 GCA_043803325.1 Methanobacteriota archaeon
TTCCCGGCTTTGGAGGATCGCGAATAAGGCATCGCAGACATGCCGTCTTTCCCGGCACATAAACCATCATCTGCCCGGAAAGTCCGTTTACGGCACCATGGATGAATGGTTTTTGCGTCATAACTGCATACTCGTTGAGAATATGGCGGGTATCCATGGTATCAACCGCGTCGATGATGATATCCGCGCCTTGTGCAAGGGTCCTGATAGTATCCTGAGTAATGGATTCACCATAGCAGGATACTCTGATCCCGGGATTGAAATCACTCAGTTTCTCCTGAGCAGAGATCACCTTCTCCTTTCCGATATCGCTGGTCCAGTGAAGCAACTGCCGGTTGAGATTGGATATACTCACGATATCCGGATCCACGATCGTCAGTGTCCCGACCCCGGCAGCAGCCAGATACATGGCGATTGGGCAGCCAAGACCACCACACCCGGCGATAAAGACATGAGCGTCTCGGAGTAATACCTGCCCTGAATCACCGAAGATCAAAATTTGGCGGAGATACCGCTCACTCTCATCACCAGATAACCTGGATTCTCTGAAATCGGGTGGATATATAATATACATTTTTGGGGATAATTCTCACAGATCTAATAGTGCCTGCAAATATAAATCTGATGTAAATATTCAGACCTGTATCATTTCAGGTACCACATCTGACCAGCTCTCAGAGAGATGGGCATAGATATCATAATCTCCAAGGCAACCAGAAGGAAGATCAAGCAGAACCTATTTTGGCCTATAGCATACAACACTTTCTTCATCCCTGTCGCATCAGAAGGACTCCTTCCCATGATTACCACTGGGGCAATGACACCCTCCCTGACTGTGATGGAAAATGCAGCGCTATTAAAGTAATATAAATTTTAAGACCAAAATTACTAAATTACACACCTCATATTATAAAAGTTTCAAAAAAACTCTACATCAATATGCAGATGAAAACGATTCATGTCTTGAGCATCATGCCATGTATGGGAAAAACTCGGAGACTACAACAGAAATGTCAGATGTTATTATTTACCTGGGTCCAAGCCTTCAGCGTACTGAAGCAGAGATGATCCTCCCCTCGGGACCACAGATTCTATATGTTCCACCGATTCGTCGGGGAGATCTGATTAGGGCGATTGCAGCCGGACCGAAAATAATCGGTATCATCGATGGCCTCTTCTTTCAGAATGCTGCAGTTGGGCACCGTGAGGTTCTCTCTGCGATTCGTGCAGGGATCAGAGTGGTAGGGGCCTCCAGCATGGGTGCACTCAGAGCTGCCGAACTCGCTCCGTTCGGAATGGAGGGAATCGGTGAGGTGTACCGGAGATATAAGGATGGCTCCATTGAATCAGATGATGAGGTTGCCATTATCTGTGATCCGGTTACGGACGGTGCCCTCTCTGAGGCACTTGTCAATATCAGAATTACCCTCGAAAAAGCACAAAAGGAAGAAATTATTGATACAACCGAGGCTGTAGCGTTCTTCACTTTTGCAAAAGAAAGATATTATCCTGATCGAACCTGGGAACAGATTATCAGGGGAATCCCCTTCTCTCCTGAAAAAAAAGAGACATTCAGAGAATGGTTAAAACTAAACCGGGTGAATCAAAAAGAAGATGATGCCAGATCAGCACTCCGCTATATCAGGGACCTGATATCACCAAATACCGTGTTCTCTGCAAATGTTATCTGTACCGTATCGCTGAGGAGATAGCACTATCTGCGGGCGCAAAAGGGATCGTCACCGGGGAATCTCTTGCCCAGGTTGCTTCACAGACCCTTGATAATTTATATGTTCTCGATGATTCGGTTTCTATGCCCGTGTACCGCCCACTCTTCGGATTTGACAAGGAAGACATCATTAAAGTTGCCAGAGAAATAGGTACGTTTGATCTCTCAATCATGCAGGTGCCAAGCTGTTGTTGTGTTATTCCATTTAAGCCGGCAACTACTTCCGATAGGAGCAGAATTAAACAGATAGAAACAGATCTCAACGCACAGGAGAACCATCATGTGTAGCATCCCCTCCTCTTTCATCAATGACCATGAATATACAAGATAAATTATCAGCCCTCCAGAGGATTATCACAGAACATTCCCCTCTTCTGATCGCATATTCAGGAGGGGTTGACAGTGCCCTGCTCGCTGCATTAACCTTAGAGACCGTGGGTCCTGAAAGGATGCAATGCATCCTGGTTGATGGGCCCGAATTACCCCGCCATGATCTGAATGAAGCATGTATCACCGCAAAGACCCTGGGCTTACCACTGGAAGTTGTCATAGGGGAGCCCCTGAAAGATGACCTCAGGCAGGAAAATCCTCATGACCGGTGCAGACATTGCAAACTCGGAACATTCAATGTTCTGAACGCCGCTGCAGCAAAATATTCGTGCACCTCCATCGCAGATGGAGCAAATGCATCAGATTCCGGTGAACACCGACCAGGAATATCTGCATTTTCATCCTGCGGAGTAATTCATCCCTTCATTATGGCATCCATCACCAAAACGGAGATTCGCAAGATTGCAAGGATGAAAAATTTGCCATTCTGGGACAAACCCTCTTCAGCCTGTCTCTATTCACGCATTCCCTATGGTGAGGAGATAACTGATGAAAAACTCCAGATGATCGAACAGGCTGAGGATCTGCTTATCAATCTTGGGTTCAGGCAGGTACGAGTCAGACATC
>JAZDKH010000232.1:0-3614 GCA_043803325.1 Methanobacteriota archaeon
TCCCAGAATAATCAGACAGACAAAAAGAAGAATGATATTCCATATGATCTTGATATACCACCATACTCCGGGAACCATCTCAAAACCCGGAAGAATTGAAGAGGTATTCATCCACGCCTCCTGGTACATCCAGGGGATGACCAGATCTGTCCAGACTATCAGGAGAGTAATGATCGGGATTGCGTAAAGAAAGGGAAGAAATGGCCTTATTGTTTGATAAGGAACCCCCCAAAACCTGAGGATGATGAGCAGTACGAAAACCGGAGCCAGCGATATTCCAAGATGCTCTATACTGATAATCTGTAAGGTGATAGGAATGGGAAAACATTGGAGTTCAAGAGCATAACCGAAGGTAAAAATCGCAAGTACGCTAAAGAGAGCAATTGGTAAATAGTTACCCGGAGCCGGGGACGACCTCAAAGTAGCTATGATGAGAGTAATAAATAACAAACAGGCAAGAAGGGAAAAACAGGTCAGAATAAGTGAATAAATCATGACATTTAGTTCCTGTCAGGAGATTTCTTATTTAGGCAGAGAAATATGAAGGATCCCTGCATCCATGGATAAAGGGACACCTGCCCTGAATTCAGAACACAAGTGGTTCTAATTATAGAACACGAAGGTTTAGGGTAAATCATTTCTGTTCCGAATACTGTTTGGAATAATCAGGGTGAAGGTAGTGCCTACCTGCCCATCTACGGTAACAGTCCCCTGTATCTGCCGGGTAAGGCCATAAATTAGCCGAAGCCCGAGTGTCTCATGAGATGAAAGCGTTGCTTCCCCGATGCCCACTCCATCATCTGATACTACAAAGATTATAGTATCCGGACTCTCTGATGCAGAAATCGAGATCTTCCCTGACTCTCTATCTTTAAATGCATACTTTAAGCTGTTGGTAATAATTTCATTGACAATCAGGCCGAGGGGAATCACGGTATTGAGATCTAAAAAAACATGGGGGACGCTGACCTCAAACCGGATATTCTTTCCTTTCGATGTATAGTTCTTGAGGAGCATCGTCCCAAGAGACCTGAAATAGGTCTCAATATTGATCTGAGAGAGATTGTCTCCCTGATAGAGATGTTCATGAACGAGTGCCATGGTTTTTACCCTATCCTGGCTTTCACGCAGAACTTCAAGGGTATGAGGGTTATCGACCTGGCGAATCTGCATGCTGAGAAGACTTGAGATGATCTGGAGGTTGTTCTTCACCCGGTGGTGTATCTCGCGGAGCAGAGTCTCCTTTTCATGGAGAGAGGCCTTAATCTGTCGCTCCATCCTCTTATTTTCGGTGATATCTATATGATGCCATATTCGCCCCTTGTTTTCTCCATTCGCTGAGATTATCGGGATAAAATCTCTCAGAACAGTACAGCTATCTCGCAATGCAACCTCCTCCCCTTTGACAGGTATTCCCCTGGCTACAATCTCCTGGATGCGGGCGCCCGCCTCAGCAGGGGAATTATAGACCGGAAGTATTTTACTCATTACCTCCTCCGACGTTAAACCCGGAAATTTTTCAGGAGGATCTGATAGATTAAACATGTTGCAGAAAGCCTGATTCGCGATCTCGATTTTGTTTTCTTCAGAAACACTTAATATTCCTGCATACAGGTTTGAAACGAGGGTAGTAAGTTGCTCAAATGCAACCTCTGTGCGATCTTCTTCTGCCTTCTTCCGGCCAGTAACGTCGGTGGCAACCTCTAGGCGTACAAGTCTGCCGTCAGGCCAGTGAATTGCACTATCGCGACATTCAAACCACTGGTTTGTAACCGTGTTCTGAAGATCCCAGACCAACGGCCTGACCGGGCTTCCCTGTGGGTCTAGAAGCCGGTCATTGGAGCAGAATGGACACGGGCCAATTTGACCAGATTGAAGAGTCTGCCAGCAGGTTTGACCAGCAACATCCCCCAAAATATCCTCACCATATTTATTGATATAGAGGATTTCATAAGTTTCCATATCAGCCACGTACACCAGAGCATCAAGACTATCCATAACAGCTTTTAATCGATCGTATGAGTTTTTAAGGGCTGATCCTGTGATTTTTCGAGGAACCTTTTCATTTAAAACTCTATATACCTGTATACTATAATATGAAAAAAAGAGCAGGGTAAGGATCAGGATTCCCAGGATGGCAATAAAATTATTGCGAAAATCCTGAATGGTTTTAGATTCCACCCCATTATATACCATTAGGAGCAGGATTGCATAGGCAATGAGTAAGAACATAAATGCTCCATACTGCCGCAGATGTTTCATGGTAATCCTGATGGGAAAGAGATACGATAATGAGCTCCCGCACTCCTATCATCATTGGTAATGGTGCCTGATAACTGCCGGGTCAGGCCCTGTATGAGAGTTGTTCCAAGGCGGGTATCCAGAAGAGCAGTATCATCATCGACTAGCAGAATTGGAATCATATTTTTCACTGACTATCAGGCTGAATCTTTTAAATTCGATATATCATGCCTTTCTTCTGATTCTTTATCACTTGCAGGGAAGGAAATAATATAATGGACTCCATCATCCCCACTCTCTACCTGCACATCCCCGGACAACTGCCTGGTCAGACCTAGTATTAACGATGAGCCAAATCCAGACCCCTTCTTTGGATCATACTCTGGAGGAAATCCCAGACCATTATCACGATAATCCAATGAATAGTATAAGGTAGCGGGATCACATGAAAAATCAATAATAATCACCCCTTTGCGCCCATCCACAAAGGCGTATTTTAATGAATTGGTGAGTAATTCGGTAATTATCAGACTGCAGGGGACTGCTATATCGATCGGAATTTCTATTCCTCTGGCCTGGATCTTGCAGGTTACTCCCCCTTGAGAAATGTTATACGAATTAAATATATAATTTGTAATTTTCTGCAAATAGTCATGATAATTGATCTTATTCAGCTTATCTGACTGATACAGAAGTTCATGAACAAGAGCCAGAGATCTCACCCGGGTTTGGGTTTCTTTAAACAGGATTTGAACCGTAGGCTCTTTGATAGTTCGTGACTGCATTGAGAGAAGGGAGGAGATTACCTGCATGTTATTCTTGACCCGGTGATGAATCTCCCGCAGAAGAATCTCTTTCTCTAAAGAAGCCTCTAATATCTCCTCTTCCATCAGTTTTTGGTCTGTAATGTCCTGAACAATCAGAGTGAGATGTCCAGACAATTCTTCACCATCAAACTCTCCCTGCCCACGTAATGCCCGCTTTGTCCCATCATTCCGGGTGATCCAAAATTCCTGGGTAAATGGGATTCCTGACTCTAATAGAGCCTTCATAGAATGGTCAAATTGTTCCTGATATTGAGGGGTGATCAGGGAAAAAGGTCAGAGTAGAATAGGGGGGATTCTGTAGGATAAAGACCCAGAATAATGCTGAATTCATCAGAAACATACACCTGATTGTCAGCAAGATCCCATTCCCAGACTCCGAGATGTGCAATCGTCTGAGCTTTTTTGAGAGCACGGTCACTTTCTTTGAGAGCCAGCTGATTCTTTTCAAGTGCATCATATGCATTCCGGCGTTCCTCTTCAATAGCAATGAGTTCCTCATTCGCTGCAAAGAGGTCTTCATTTTTCCCGTACAGTTCCAGTGTTTTT
>JAZDKH010000233.1:0-3318 GCA_043803325.1 Methanobacteriota archaeon
CAGAATCTATCCTGATTGTATTGTTCTCACCTTTAGTCTCTGAAAGAGCCACTTAAGGAGAACCCTTTTTTATCCCGGAGGTAGATTCAGCAGTATGAGATGGCGGATGATTGCAGGTCTGATGCTCATATGTATTGTTCTGATTCTCCCCGGGGCTGTGAATGGGGCAGCACCAGACAAAAACAGTTCCGTCACGCTGATGCGGGGGATGTGTTATGGGACCTGCCCGGTATATTCGGTGACCTTGTCAGAGAATGGGACAGTCATCTATGATGGAGAGATGTATGTGAAAGAGACCGGAGTTCGGAATGGGACGATCAATGCATCTGTTTTTACTCGTCTGATGGATCAGGTTGACATGGTGGGGGTTTTTAAAATGAAGGATACCTATACCGGGTATGACATCACTGATATGCCTTCAGCAACCCTCACCATACAAGAAGGAAATATAACCAAACGGGTAGAGCACTACTATGGTGATTTAAATGCCCCAATAACACTCACTGAACTTGAAGATCTGGTAGATCAGTCAGTGAATATCACCCAATGGACTACTCCCTACCAGATGGAAAATATTGGAAGCGAAGAGATATAGGGACAGAGTATATATGTCCACTCTTTACCGTCTTACCTGGTAGGAATCTGACTCTCTGGTGGTGGCTGTGGTGATGAAAACATGCTGAGTGTATCGATTGCAGAGAGATATGATCTGGTAAAATCCAGGGTACATACTCTCCTGGATGAACCAGACCGAAAAGATCGGGTTGCTCTTCTGATTCAGATAATCATAGCCGGAGCGATAGTGCTCAACACGCTTTCCATCATAGTCTTCACAGTCAGACCGATCAGTGAGAAATATGATAATCTTCTGAACCCCCTCATCGCTACCTGTCTTATCATTTTTTCGGTGGAATATCTGCTCCGGGTCTGGTCATGTACTTTTTCCCGGGATCTCAAGGGGATGGTTTTTGATCGGATCAGGTACGCTCTCCATCTGTACCAGATCATCGATCTCATCTCTATCACTCCTGCCTTCTTCCCCTTTCTCTTCCCCCGGCATCTGACCCTGCTCAGGACATTTCGTATCGTCTCAATCTTTAAAATGGGTCGGTATTCGCGATATTCGAAATCCCTTGACCAACTCAAACGGGTTCTCTTCCGCAAGAGGGAGGTCTTTGCAATCATGCTCTTCTTCCTGATATTTGTCGTCCTCTTCTCATCAACGATACTGTATCTGGTGGAAAATCCTGCCCAGCCTGATAAATTTTCAAGCATCCCGGCAGCGATGTGGTGGGCAATGATGACCGTGACGACAGTGGGATATGGTGATATCTACCCGATAACCCCACTTGGGAAGATCATTGGTTCGGTAGTCACCCTTGCCGGAGTTCTTGTTCTTGCTCTCCCTTCAGCCATTCTCGCGACCGGTTTTATCGAAGAGAAGGGGAGGGTACCTGATTTGGATCTGGTGCAGAAGGGAGCCCGGGCTGATCTGATCAGCCACTTTACTTCGCTGTATGATCAGGGCGTGCTCTCAGAGCAGGAATATGAAGGATATATCGCGATGGTTGACCGTTTAAATCCTGAAAATTGATGATTCACCTCCCCTGGACTGTATGCATCGGTTCATATACTTTGTGGCTTAGATAGATAGAATGAAGCCATATGGAAGCTGAAATTCTGACTAAAGGCGGTATGCTCATCAGGGGTATCTTTGCCCTGATCATCGGTATCCTCTGTTTCTTCTTACCGATAGAGATGCAGGCAGTGATCGCGTACATCATCGGTATCTTCCTCCTGATAATCTCCCTGGTCACCGGAGGGATGAGTATCAGTGCAGCGCAGCCCGGGCGGATCCCTGTTCTTATCCTCTCTATTATCGGGGTCATCGTCGCAATAATGACATTTATATCACCGTTCATGATGGTGATAGCAGTTACATTCCTGATAGCAATATGGGCAATAGTGACAGGGATTGCTGAACTTTCTATTGCATATGCCCTGAAAGAGATGCCCTTCCGGGTCCTGCTCGGGATTAACGGATTTATTTCAGTCCTGTTCGGGTTTCTTATCGGATTTGCACCGATCCCGACGGCAGGATCCCTGGTGCTCATCATCCTGCTCGGTATCTACTGCCTCGTGTTTGGCATCATCAGTATCATCACCGGTCTCCTTATGCAGAAAGGGGATCTCATCATAACATAAGAGGAACTATGAAAACCTGCACTACTCACCATAAGAAGATCAATCATACCTGTGGTATTTGTAAGACTCAGTGTTGTGATGATTGTGGAAGAATCTGCAAAGGTTGTATCACCAAAATTGGTGTTGCGGTGTTTGCTGTGATGTGTATCATAACCGGAATTATCTATTTCGGGATATTATAATTTGATATTTAAAATCCCTCTTTTTCAATTTCAATCAACAACCATGAAGACAGGTGTTCACCGGTTCGTGGGTACATAACCGATATGAGCGATATCTTCAATGTCATTTGGTGCTCCATTGAGGTTTTTATCAAGGAATATGGTGGGAATGAATTCGCAGGTGTCATGCACTTTGCTGTTTGTGATCTCCTGACCTACCTATATATTCGGTAAATGCAGTGAAGACCTCATCTTTTGAAGAAAATATCTGGTCTATGCCGATCAGTTTGATAAGGCCATCCCGCTCAAGTTCAGCACGAACATGGTCTTCAAGGTGGCTGAGGACAAGGGTTATCCCCAGTGATTTGAGTTCTCCATAGAGTTGTCTCAGGGACTCGGATCCGGAATAATCAATATCATTCACTGATGAAGCAGAAAAACAGAACCATTTTACCGGAGTATGGGCAGAAAGTACTATATCCATCACCTCCTGGCTCATCTTTCCTTCATTGGCATAATAGAGGTCTGCACCAAACCGGTATATTATCAGGCCATCAGCAGCCTGATTTCCTGAATTACTCGGCTTTGATGACCATTTTCCGTCCTTGTTTTTAAAAATGAGTAAATTTAACGGATTATAACTGTGTCGGAGGTGTGCTATAAGAGAGAGGAGGATGGCAAAGATGAGGCCTGATTCGACTCCAAATACCACTACAGACAGTGTGGTTGCGAGGGCTACTGCGAACTCAACTGGTCTGCGTCTTAAGATCCCTTTCATCCCGGGTATATCGATAAGGTGTATTCCAATCGTAAATACTATTGATCCGAGTACAGCCTCTGGAAGGAATGCAAGGGGGGCCGTCAGAAATAACAGGACTACCAGAAGAGACCCAACGGTAACGAGCTGGGCGATCTGAGTCTTTCCCCCTGCACTATTTACCATTTCTGTCTT
>JAZDKH010000234.1:0-3186 GCA_043803325.1 Methanobacteriota archaeon
CAAAATTGGAATAAATGAACTTTTTTGTCTTCCTCATCCACGAATCAATCGTAACTGTCAAATTCGATAGCGCCGTTTTGATAAATTTTGTTGACGTATGCATCAGTTCCGGGATCTCAAATCGGATCAGTGAAACAAATACCTGTGCGATAAACCCGATGATTAACGCCCCGTAAATACTGTTATCTGTCCATACACGCAATGGTTTGATCTCAATCTTATTTTTGAGAGAGTTGAATATCTTCTCAATCGAGTCATTTTTCCGATAGGTCAGAAGGGCTTCAGTAAGTGTCAGATTCTTACTCGACTTCAGGCAGAAGAATCCCTCTCTCCCAGAAATGAACTTTTCTTCAAGAAGCCTGACAGCATCATCTTCGGAGAGTTCCATCAGCTTTGTCTGGATAGAGTAGTCCACCTCCACAAGAAGATTGTTTATCCTGAATCGTTTTGGAAGAGCCTTATTCTTGTCAATACTCTCCTGAATGGCCTTTGCCTCTTTTATCTCCCGAACGACTTTTCGGGCTCTGGATTCCAGCTGCTCTTTCTGCAGCTTTTCTGAGAAGTAGAGATAGTTGGTACTGTTCGGCTTCTCGATTTTTATACCACGAATCCCTGATTCCTTATCAATAACCTGAGGATCATAGGTTTCAAAATCAGCGATGATCTTATCATCGCTCTTGTTGAGCTTCTTTCCGGTGATGTACTGGAGATTATCTGCCCGGATCATATGGGTATTTGCGACACTATTGGCTCCTTTGTCGAATATTAGTAGAGAACCTTCTCTCAGCCGGTTCCTTGACTGCCGATATGTCTTCTTGAAATGGGTCTGATCATTGAGATTGCCAGGTTCGATTGTCAACCCAATTGGGATATTGATCGGGTCGGAAAGTTCAGTAACGCCAACGGTAATCTGTTTTTTATCTGGACGGTGATCCCGGCTGTATCCATACTTACCGAGCCGGGCCTCATTGCCATGAAGGACAATACTGGTCCAGTCCATGTTGATGTTGGTATGCTCGGAATCATACCTCGAAAATAGTGCATCCTGGATGTCAGAGATGATCTCATCCCGATGAGAACCAAGGATTTCAAGGACACGATATAGTGTTCTTTCGCTGAAGGAAGGGAGGGAAAATTCGGCAAGCACTTCAGGTCGGTTGATCCAGTCATGAGATCTCTTTATGCTGAAGTTATCCGTTAATTTGTAGCTGATGAGGGCTCGAAGCAGACTATTGATATCGATACCCCTCGTTTTGTGTTTCCCGAAAATATCACGTAGGTTCAGGACTTCATACAGCTTATCAACAAGGAAAATGGTACTAATGGGAAAGGATATATTGTCATTCGGCTCAAGATCATTGGTTCTAAGTTTTGTTTGCATTTTGGTCGATTCAAACATCACTATGAACACATTTATTTCTTGTTAGTGGCAAAGTTGGGTCATAATCCCGTTACCATTGCTGAGATAGCGGTTGAAAAGGGAGCAACTGCTCTCCTTATGCCGGTCACCTGCAGGCGGCAGTTACTCGATCTATCAGATGACATGGCAACGAAGATAGATATTCGGTTTTACTCAGATGCCAGGGATGCGTTGCTGAAAGCGATGATAGAGTAATAAATCATAATGAGAGTGTGAAATTTCCCTCTGATTATCCATCATTTTGACCATATTTTCTCATTCGATATTCATCCTCGCGGATTTCTACTTCCCAATCAATATATTCGTCTAATTCTCGTACTGCCTCATCAGCAATTTTATTAATAGATTCAATATCTGCATCTATTAAGTTAAAATGACGAATAATATCATGGACATCAGATAGGTCCTTAATTTTTTCAGACTTGTTAATCCACAAATTTATTTGGCGTTTGTTGATTTTTGGATGATAGTCATCAAATAGTTTTTCGTAATCCTCTTTATCAACACCCTGCGGTTTAGGTTCATGATAAAATTGAATCCATTTTAAGGTGTTAAATGTCTCATCTGATAAAATCGGAGAATCATTTTGACTAAAACTTCCAAAGTAATTTAGGTTTGCGATTATACCGCCAATTCGGGTTTTAAGATTACCTGACATTGCATATGCTAAATTTTTAGGATTTGTTTCGATATTTTGAGATATTCGTATCATTTCAGTCTTTAACTTCTGAACTGTTAGTGAAAGATCCTTTTTTCCATAATGATGAAAAGTTTTCTCAATATTAATTTCGAAAAGCGATGAGTAATCAGGTAATAGTCGAGAAAGCAGTTCGCAACACAGATGGAAATATTCCTTTGAAATTTCATTAATGAAATCCTCCCGCAAAATACTTTCATGATAAGCTTTATTCCTTAATTCGTGGCAAAATTTTATAGATTCATATTCATTTATTGAGAGGAGGTTCAAATTAGTATGTACAAATTTGTTCAACTCAATAAAGGATCCTGTAATTTGCGTTCTTGTTTCAAGAGGAAATTGTGGTGAAATATTATATTTATATAAAATATCGTGAGAAAAAGCTAATATCACTTGTTTATAGAGTAGTAATTCTATCGCATTATCTGTTAAAATTAAAGCGAGTCTCGATGAAAGATGATTATTTTTATTAATTAAATGATCCGCTGCGATAATTTGTTCGATAATTAACTCTGCAAATTTTACTTTTTCTTCCATTTACTTCATAACTGTCAATATTTAAGGAGATAAAGAAGATCTTCTGAATAGGTTGTTGAATAAACCCTTAATGAGAAAGAGGGGAACCTGGGTTTTTTCAGAACACCGGAACGATCAGGTGGTGGTGAGGTGACCATTGAAGTTAGGGAGAGTCCGAGGCTCTCCCCGGCCAGTAATTATGAAGGACCGGTATCGGGCCGGTCCTCCACGCTCCGGAGGATTGTGTATCACGGCACATACGTGTCGCATCGTAAAAAATTTCTCGGTTTCGAAAACCGGTCAGACTCTTGAAGATACCCGACTGATGATCACGAGTGCTCCTGGAGCCAAGGTCCGGAGGAGGATAACCCTCCTCCTCTTCTCCGGATTGTAATGCACCCAGAACCTCACTGGCAAAGATAAGAGATTCATGGGCCTGATTCTTGTACATGATCCATATCATTACGAGGCCGTTCCCGTTTATTGTGGCTGCTCCGGTTGAGATCAGAGCCAGAACGAGACTACCATCCATCATACTCACCTCGTAATGAGT
>JAZDKH010000235.1:0-23109 GCA_043803325.1 Methanobacteriota archaeon
ATTACCGAGCGCAAACGAGCTGAAGAATCGATTAAAAAAGCGGAAGAGACGTACCGAAACATCTTTCTGAACTCTCAAATTGGCCTCTTTAGAACTGACATAATTACCGGAATCGTCCTTGACGCGAATGATGCATTTGCCAGGATTCTTGGATATCAGGATAGATCTTTATTATTGGCCCAACCATTCAACATTGCAGAACGGTATGTCGATCCTCACAACCGCGATAGGATGGTCGCTCTGTTGCAGGCTGAAGGAGAATTTCGAAATTTAGAAACCCGTATTCGAAAAACAGATGAATCGATTATATGGATTCGCTTTTCTGCCAAGCTTGTCCAGGAAAAGGGCTGGATAGAAGGTGTTTCTGAAGACATCACCGAATATAAGCTGGCTGTGGAAGCACTTGCAGATAGCCAGAGCAAACTTCAACTAGCCCTTATCGGGTCTGAAACCGGTATGTGGGAGCTCATTATCCCCTCTATGAGATGCAGTATCGATGATCGCGCTGCAAAACTCCTTGGGTATGAGCGAAAAGATATTGGAGATCATATGAATGAGTGGGATGCATTATCGCATCCTGAAGACATCCCCCTCATCAAACAACGACTTTCAGATTATCTTGATGGTCAATCCCCCATATTTGAAACAGAACACCGAATGAGACATGTTTCTGGTGAATGGCTGTGGGTGGTTGGGAGAGGAAAAATTACGCAATGGTCTCCGGATGGCTCTCCCATTCTGATATCTGGAACGGTTCATGATATTTCTGAACGGAAACGGATGGAAGATGGTCTGAAAGAGAGTGAGAAGCGGTACCGGGATATGTTTGAGATAAACAATGCAGTTATGCTTATTATCGATTCAGAGACCACCCGAATCGTTGACGCAAATGATGCTGCTATCCGATATTATGGATATACCAGAGAGGAATTAACCGGAATGCCCATCAGTGAGATTAATACCGGAGAACCCACTGCTATCAAAACAGACATTTCCCATGCAGTAGTGCAGCAAGGAACAATATTCCAGTTTCACCATCGGAAAAAAAGCGGAGAGATTCGTGATGTGGAAGTTTTCAGCGGCCCCATCATAGTGAAAGGGAAATATCTTCTCCACTCTATCATCCAGGATGTAACCGAACGCAAACGGGTTGAAGAATCACTTCGGCAGGCTAATCATAAGCTCAACCTGTTATCAAGTATCACCCGGCATGATATCGGAAATGAACTTCAAATTATTTTTGGGTATCTCGGGTTGGTAAAAGAAACTGTTCTGGAGCCAATAATCCATCAGTATATCGAGAATGCATATATATCGTCACTCAACATAGAGCGGCAGTTATCATTTACCCGGGATTATGAAGATATTGGAGTTCATTCACCGGTATGGCAGGATGTCAATCAGGTAATCATTCGAACAGTTCAGAATATCGACATTAAGCAGATTCAGATTCTCGTTCTCATATCAGGAGTAGAGGTTTTTGCTGATCCTCTCATGGAGAAGGTTTTTTACAACCTTATTGACAATGCAAAGCGATACGGAGATACGATCACTGAGATACGATTCTCCGGGTTCAAAGGGCATGAGGGATATACCATAATCTGTGAAGACGATGGTGTCGGAATCCCGGAAGAATTCAAAGCGAAAATATTCAACCGCGAATATTACAAACATACCGGATTTGGGCTGAATCTTTCACGAGAGATTCTTGAGATCACCGGGATAACCATCATCGAGACGGGAGAACCAGGAAAGGGAGCAAGGTTTGAGATCCTGGTTCCGGAAGGGAACTATCGGATAGTGAGGGATACCGCGAATGACTGAACGCATTCAGATCTTATATTGATGATGACCCGATACTCCTTAATATTGCAAAAAAATCCTCAGCAGTGATAAAATAAGGTTCCGGTTCGAAAGATCTTTCTACAACCGAAAAAGGGGTTTTAGACATCTTCAATAAGATTATCCAGGGTCACCCCCTCAAGGAATCATCTGAAACTTGTGATCAGGAGGTAATCCGAATATCATATATAGTTCTGTTACTAGTTGGTCTGAGAGGAGTATCTATCAGATACTAGTATTTTTTAGGAGTGGATCGATTATGATCAAAGTAGCAATCAACGGATATGGGACCATTGGAAAGCGGGTTGCCGATGCAGCAGCAGCGCAGAAGGATATGGAGATCATCGGTGTCTCAAAGACCCGGCCAACCGCAGAAGCACTTGTCGCGGTTAAGAGGGGATACCCCGTATATATCGCCGATATCTCAAAGAAAGGAGCCTTTGAGAAGGCAGGGATCCCGGTCGCGGGATCTGTGGAGGAGATGATCCAGAAGGCAGACATCATCGTTGATGCCACCCCTGGAGGGATTGGAGAGTCGAACAAGGCCCTGTATGAAAAGTTTGGAAAGAAGGCGATCTGGCAAGGCGGTGAGGATCATAAGATCGCCGGGTTCTCGTTCAATGCTCACGCCAACTATAAGGAAGCGATCGGGCGTCAGTTTACCCGGGTTGTCTCATGTAACACCACCGGACTGTGCCGGGTTATCAAAGCCGTCGATGACAAATTCGGGGTAGCAAAGGTGCGGGCAGTGATGGTACGTCGCGGTGCGGATCCTCATGTCGTCAAGAAAGGGCCGATCGACGCAGTGGTCCTCGATCCTCCGACGATTCCCAGCCATCACGGTCCTGACCTGAACACCGTCCTCCCACATATCGACATCGTAACGATGGCCATGATTGTGCCGACCACCCAGATGCATATGCATGCAATCCAGATGGAGCTGAAGAAAGACGCAACCCGTGAAGATATTCTCGCTGTCATGAAAGCTCACTCACGGATCGGGCTCGTCCAGGGATCTACCGGGATTAAGAGTACCGCTGAGCTGAAAGAGTATGTGATGGACCTTGGCAGACCACGTTCTGACCTCTGGGAGAACGGGGTATTTGAAGCATCAGTCGCAGTGGTCGGAAAGGATCTCTACTTCTTCCAGGCAATTCATCAGGAGGCTGATGTGGTGATCGAGAACATTGATGCAATCAGGGCAATGGCGGGAAGCGTCACCGATCCTGATGTTTCGATCAAAATGACGAATGAATCCCTCGAATTTGTCGCTATCTGACCCGGACCACCCAATCATTAACTCTTTTCAACTCCAATAGATGGTGAATGGATCCTTACTCCTTAGCGGTACGCAACACGGTAGAGGTCGTCACGGAGGAAGAACTGCGTGGCCTGCTCGCACAAACGGGCAGAAAGGTCTATGCCGGTTACGAGCCGAGCGGTGAGATCCACCTCGGCCACCTGGTTACGATCAATAAACTGATAGATCTTCGGGATGCCGGTCTTGAGGTGATAGTTCTCCTTGCAGACCTTCATGCCTTCCTCAACCGGAAAGGTACCCTAGAAGAGGTCAGAAAACTGGCTGAGTACAATCGGCGATGTTTTGAAGGGCTTGGTCTCACTGATGTAACATATGTACTCGGTTCTGATATCCAGCTGAGCCGTGAATACCAGATCCTGGTACACGAACTCTCCCAGCAGATCACCCTGAACCGGGCGACCCGGAGCATGGACGAAGTGGGGAGACAGATGGACAATCCGACAGTCTCTCAGATGGTGTACCCCATCATGCAGATGGCAGATATCGCGGTTCTTGGAGTAGATGCGGCAGTCGGGGGTATCGATCAGCGGAAGATCCATATGCTGGCGAGGGAGTACCTCCCTGCAAAAGGCTACCCGTCCCCGGTCTGTATCCATGTCCCGATTCTGAATGGTCTGGATGGGAAGAAGATGTCTTCTTCACAAGGGAACTACATCTCGGTGGCTGACAGTGAGGATGTCATCAGAAAGAAGATGAAGAAAGCCTTCTGCCCACCGGAGATCGAAGAAAACCCGGTCCTTCAGGTGCTGATGCATCATATTTTTCCCCGCATCGGGACCGTCACGATCGAGCGGCCTGAAAAATTCGGAGGAAACCGGACATTTGCCAGTTATGAAGAGATTGAACAGGCATACGCAGCAGGGGAAGTCCATCCTGCAGATCTCAAGAACGCAGTTACTGAATCTTTGATTCAGGTTCTGGCACCGGTTCGCGAATACCTGAGAGAATAGGGGGAATTATCGGGATGAGCATCGAACGGGATCTTCACGATCTCCATTCATATGATAAGCGTGTCGATGCTACCCGGATTCGACTGAAGGATCTGGATCAGCTCAAGGTGAGGGAGGATGTCTTTGACGACATTACCCTTCTCGCCTTGTATAAGATGGTCAACCGGGGATGGATCTCAGCGATCGGGGGATCAATCTCCACCGGGAAAGAGGCAAATGTATTTCTTGCAGATCGAAATGAGGAGCAGGTGGCCCTCAAGATCTATATGACCCGGACTGCCAACTTTCAGAAGATGCAGGATTACATCGCCGGAGACCGGCGATTTATGAATATCGGCAAGAACCGAAAGGATATCGTATTTGCCTGGACCCGGAAAGAGTTCTCAAACTTAAAACGGGCTGCCGATGTCGGGCTGCCAGTTCCAAAACCCTTAGTATTTGACCGGAATATTCTGGTCATGGAATTTCTCGGAGAGAATGAGCAGGCATATCCCCAACTCAGGGTTGCGAATCTGCCCAACCCTGCGGAGACATATACTCAGATAATAGAGGCACTCCGGACCCTCTGGCAGGAGGCAAAACTCGTTCATGGCGATCTCTCTGAGTACAATATCCTGTACGGGGGCGGGAAAGCATATCTCATTGATATGGGCCAGGCAGTACCGCCTGAACACCCCCATTCGATCATCTTCCTTCGGAGGGATGTTGAACAACTTAATCGGTTCTTCTCCCCCCTGTGCGAGACGATCGATCTGATCGAGGCAATGCGATACATCACCGGAATCGAGCACCTCCCGGATAAAGCCGGGACAGAACTTAGTGAGGCATAAAAATGCAACAGGAGACACGAATTACCAGGGAGAGGATTGGCGTCCTCATCGGAAATAAAGGGATGACCAAGCGGGATATCGAGGAGAAGACCAAGACTCGAATCCTGGTTGACAGCGAAGAAGGGATGGTCACAATCGAGGGAGAGGAGGCTGACGGGTTTCTTCGGGCAGCCGAGATAGTAAAGGCAATAGCCAGAGGATTTTCACCGGAACGGGCATTCACCCTCTTTGAAGACGAAGATATCTTTCTTGAGGTCATCGAACTCTCAGAATTTGCAGATGGACCTGGGAAACTTGAACGGGTCCGGGGTCGGATCATCGGTCGTGACGGGAAGTCCCGTTCCCAGATAGAAGATCTGACAAACACAGAGATATCAGTATATGGGAAGACCGTGGCAATCATCGGGATGATTGAACAGGTGAAGATAGCACGGGAAGCTATTGAGATGCTCATCAACGGAGTTTCCCATGAGAGTATGTACTCATTCCTCGAGAAGAAGAAGCGTGAAATGAAACAGGATATGATCAGTTACTACTACTGAGCGAACGCAATGACCCTCCCCTCTCCGGTATCATCCGGTGCCAGACCTTTAACCAGGCATATCGTTTCCTATCTTCACCATCTCTCTTCTCATTCAACACATCACCCTTTTAGCAAAAAATTCCCGGGTTGCGTATGGAGATAGCATCACTCCCTCTGCCTGATCAGTTCATTACGAGTTGCCACGAGAAAGGGATCCGCGAACTGTACCCGCCCCAGGGGGATTGCATCAGGAAAGGGCTGCTTGATGGGAAAAACCTCCTGATATCTATCCCTACCGCAAGCGGAAAGACTCTCCTTGCCGAGATGGCCATGTGGGCCCGGATCGCCAAAGGTGGAAAATGCCTCTATATCGTTCCACTCCGTGCTCTGGCTTCTGAGAAATTTGATGAGTTCTCACGACGGGGAGCAAAAGTCGGGGTCGCAACCGGTGATCTTGATCGGACTGATTCCCATCTCGGAAATAATGATATCATCGTTGCTACAAGTGAGAAGGTAGACTCTCTCCTTCGAAACCGGGCACCCTGGCTCTCTTCGATAACTCTGATGGTCCTTGATGAGGTCCACCTGATAGGTTCAGAACACCGGGGGGCAACACTCGAGATGGTGATCACCAAGATGCGGTATGCAAACCCGGCGATGCAGGTGATCGGGCTCTCAGCAACGATAGGAAACCCGAAGTCACTTGCATCCTGGATGGATGCCAACCTGGTGACGAGCAGCTGGCGCCCGGTAGATCTAAGACAAGGGGTGTATTATGACGGGGCAATCCGATTTGGTGAGGAGAAGACTGACCGACCGGTGCGAGCAGTCACCAAACATGATGATCTGAATCTCTGTCTGGATACGATCGAAGAGGGAGGACAGTGTCTTGTCTTTGTCTCTTCAAGGAGGAATGCTGAGGCATTCGCAAAACGGGCAGCATCTGCGATAAAAGCAGGAAATCCTGATTCAAAGGAGATGGCAGACCGACTCAGGCAGGTTCGCGATTCAGAGGGAGAGAATCTGCTTGCCGATTGTGTTGAACGGGGGGCTGCATTTCATCATGCCGGCCTCGTCCGACAGGAGCGGCAGATAATTGAAGAAGGATTCAGACAGGGATATATTGAGGTCATTTCTGCGACCCCGACTCTGGCAGCGGGTCTGAATCTACCTGCCAGACGGGTGATCATCAGGGACTATACCCGGTTTACCTCTGGGCTTGGAATGATTCCAATCCCGGTGATGGAGTACCACCAGATGGCAGGAAGAGCAGGAAGGCCTCATCTTGACCCATATGGAGAATCAGTCCTAATCGCAAAGGATGTAAACACGGTCGGAAAGCTCTTTGAATTTTATATTGAGGCCGGAGCTGAGGAGGTTGAATCTCAGTGTTCAGATGAGAATGCCCTCTGTGCCCATACCCTCTCACTTATTGCAACCGGATTTGCTGATGATCTACCCGCACTCACCGCTTTTATGGAGCGGACCTTCTATTCTCATCAACACCCCCGGTCCCGGTCGATGGCCAGGATCGTGGAAGAATCCATCCGATTCCTGACCAGTGCAAAGATGATCCGGGAGGATGGAGAAGATCTACGGGCCACATCACTCGGAGCACTCGTCTCTCAGCTCTACCTTGATCCGCACGGGGCACGAATGATTCTTGATACCCTGAGCACAGCCAAAGATCTGACTGATATCGGGATTCTCCATCTGATCTGTACCGGGCCTGATATGCCCCGGCTCTTCCTCAAGGCAGCAGATACCCAGTATCTCAAATCATTTCTGTATAAAAATGCAGACGATCTGACCGTCCCTCTGCCCTATGATGCCGAAGGAGAGCAGATATGGCTCTCTTCCCTAAAAACAGCCCTTGTTCTTAATGACTGGGCTGATGAAGCATCAGAAGCAAAAATAGAAGAGCGGTACGGAATTGGGGCAGGAGACATCTATAACGTGGTGGACTCGGCCAAGTGGTTGCTGCATGCTGCAGACCGGCTGGTCGGGATGGAACTTCCTGAATTCAGAGATGAGATTGGGCATATCAGTCTCCGGGTTCAGCATGGAGTGAAGGCTGAGTTACTCCCCCTGGTCAGATTAAAAAATATCGGACGTGTCAGAGCGCGACGTCTGTTCAACGCCGGAATAACGTCACCGGTGCAATTCAGGGATGCAGGTCCCACTGTTCTGACCCGAATCCTAGGTAAACATCTCGCAAAGCAGCTGCTCAGTGGTGCTGGTGGAAGGGAAAAATCAGGGAAGAGTATACCTGATGGAGAACGGTTTTTCGATGATGAACTTACAAATCTGCCTGGGATCGGTGAAAAACTGGCAGAAAAGCTCAGGGAGAGCGGCCTTAACACGGGTGCTGATCTCCTAAAGGCGGAATTTGAGATGCTTGCAAACGTTATCGGATCAAAACGAGCTGAAAAGGTACTATCCACTCTCTCAGAGAAGCCTCATGAGGACTTAGAACAGACAGAGGATGAGAAAAAAGATCCTGTAAGAAAAGGCCAGTGGTCGATCAGTGATTTTACCTGAGGACCGAATGATAACTGAAGATGAGATTGACATTCTAGTTCGGCAGATTCGGGTGACCATTTCCGACATCCCTGCATTTCTGACAGAACTCAGGCAAATAGGGGTGAAACATCAGTGTACTCTGATCTGTTTTAATCATGAAGTGATGGCTGGTCGCAGGCATGTACTATCAGCAGTTATACATGCAAAGCGAGCATTTGCGGAGGGACAGGAGATATCTCGGACGTTGGAGGTCGAATCACTGCTATATGCAGCAGGCACCCGGCAGACCGGGCTTATCGGGGCATTTGGAATTCATACAGGTCTAAATGAATGCTATTTCTGCATTGTTCCGGCTCGGTATGAGGTTTATGATGAATTCTCAGAAAAGGTAGAAGATGCCGGGAACGAGGACTGGGAAGTAATTGAACCTGATAAAAAAAGGCATCTGTGCCAAATATTTGGAATAACGAATGCTGAACTAGCAATAACCGGGAGGGAACAATTGCAGGATCTCATCCTCGAAAGAGTGGCACTTTTAGTGGTAAACCATTAAAAAGTAAAAAAAAAGAAATTCTCACTATAAGATTTACTTCTGTGCATGAGTGAGAATATGCATAAGTTCAGGAATTATGATCTCTTTGGTTGCTAAGGTTGCTGCATTTGGCGATCCGGGAATACAAAAAACCACTTTTTGTCCGATAATTCCGGCTGCAGCTCGAGAAAGAATTACCCTGGTTCCAACTTCAGCAAGACTCTTCATTCTGAATAACTCTCCAAATCCATCAAGGGTCTTATCAAAAAGTGGTGATACTGCTTCTATAGTACAGTCATCGTGGGTAATTCCAGTACCTCCAGTAAGGATAAGACAGTTACACGTTTCAAGAGCAAGAATGAGATGAGATCTAATAATTGGAATGAGATCTGGAATAATAGCAGAGTAACCTACTGAAATATTAGATTCTTTTAAGAGATTTTTAATAATAGATCCACTTTTATCTTCTTTTCCAGAACGCGATGTCGATATGGTAATAACTCCGGCTGAGACTGATATCTCCTGGACATGAGAAGAATCCATGTATTAGAGTGGGGAGTTTAAGCAAAGATATATTTTGTTTTGCTACATTTTTGAGGTGGACCCTACCCCTTTATTTCCACTGGAACTTTATTTTTCAAAGTGCTCGTATGTTATTCAAAAAGAAGACTGTAAAATGAAAGTATTTGTGAAAAAAGGGTTTTTAATTAAAAAACTATTAAACTTCTTACTAATTACGACCTTTTTTTCATTTTTTCTTTCTTTTTCTTACTTTTTTATTTTTAGGATCATTATATATACTTATAATTCTAAACCTTACATATCTGAAATATGATAACATATCTGTACACAGAGTATGTTGAAATTTTTTACTTCCAGTGGAAATAAAGGGGTGGGGGTACTTTCACCTTTTAAGAATATGAAAAAAATTAAAATGCTTCCAATTTTAAATTTTTTTAATCCTATAGTATTATTGGAATACCAATCCAACAAATATGGGATTGAATCAGATAATGACAGATGAAACCTCGGAATCAACAGGACTTTTTGATAAATATCTAGGTGAAAATCGGATATTTAAAGATCGGGAGGTTCTGAGGCATTCATATCGACCTCATATCCTCCCTCATAGAAAGCCACAGATAGATCATATCGCTTCTATCCTGGCCCCTTCTCTTCAGATGGAAACTCCTTCAAATATTCTAATCTATGGAAAAACCGGTACCGGGAAGACAGCATCAGTCAGATATGTAGGCAGTGAACTTGAACAAGTCAGTGTCAGACGGGGAACAAATTGTCGTTTTGTTCATCTCAATTGCGAACTTATTGATACACAATATCGGGTTTTAGCCCAGATAGCAAAACAGATTCATGGAGATGATGACTTTCCCAGTGATCGATTACGAACGCACATTCCTATGACCGGGTGGCCAACTGATCAAGTTTATGCAGAATTAAAAAATCAACTTGAAGCCGTAGCAGGTGTTTTCATCATTGTTCTTGATGAAATTGACAAACTTGTTAAGAAAAGTGGAGATGATACACTCTACAATTTAACCCGGATTAATACCGATCTCACCAAATCAAAGGTTTCTATCATTGGAATCTCAAATGACCTTGGATTTAAGACATTTCTGGATCCCCGGGTTCTCTCCTCACTTTCGGAAGAAGAACTTGTATTTCCTCCATATAATGCTCTTCAACTTTGTGATATTCTACAGCAACGTGCGCTGATTGGTTTTATTGAATCTGCTCTTGACGAAGAAGTTATTCCTCTCTGTTCTGCCCTCGCGGCTCAGGAACATGGTGATGCCCGGAGAGCCCTGGATCTCTTACGTATATCAGGGGAACTAGCCGATCGGGAAACATCCTCAACTGTCAATGTTGAACATGTAAAAAAGGCGCAGGCAAAAATCGAGACTGACAGCATGGTCGAATGCATCAGGACACTCCCAACACAGAGTAAGATCGTCCTTTATTGTATGCTTCTTCTCCATCGGGCAGGGCAGAAGATTTTTATCTCAGGGGAGATTACCCGAATATACCAGGAGATCACTCCTATCCTGGATATTGATGTTCTGACCATTCGTCGGATATCAGATCTGATATCAGAACTGAATATGCTCGGCGTTATAAGCACCCGTCTGGTAAATCGTGGACGACATGGGAGAACAAAGGAAATGTGGTTTGATACAAATACTGACAAGATCTGGGAGGTTATTATGGAGGACCAGGACGGACGTCTTGCACAGATCGATACAGAACTTCTTATTACGATGGTTCGGTGAAAAAAATGGATGATACAGACAGGACACTCCTTTCTCTCCTTGAGGAAGATTGCACAATGCCGCTTCATGACCTTGCCGTCATGCTTGAATGCACTGATGACGAGATAATAGCACGGAAAAAAGCACTTCAAGATGCCGGCATTATCAGGCGGTACTCGGCAATTATCAACTGGGAAGCAGTAGAGTCAGGTGCTGTATTTGCCATCATTGAACTAAAGGTTGCTCCTGAACGTGAATGGGGATACGATCGTATTGCCGAGCGGATTGCTCGCTTTTCTAATGTACGGAATCTTAGGCTCCGGACCGGCACTCATGATCTAGAACTCCTTGTCAGCGGAAAGAACATGCAGGAGATCGCCAGATTTGTTTCTGAACAGATCGCTCCTATGGACCGGATTCGTGAGACGTCTACGCATCTCATCATGAAGACGTACAAAGAGAATGGAGTATTGTATGCCGAACGCGAAGAAGGGAAACGACTTCCCTTCTCATTTTAGGAGTTTTATATGCGGGATTTTGTGTCAGAACGGGCAAAAGCCATCCCCCCCTCCGGAATCCGCCGTTTTTTTGACTTAGCGGGGCAGATGCAGGATGTCATCTCTCTGGGTGTCGGAGAACCAGATTATACCACCCCCTGGCACATCTGTGAAGCAGCTATCACCTCGATTGAGCAGGGAAACACGGCATATACATCAAACACCGGGATGGAATCACTCCGGCATGAAATTTCCCGATTTCTCACTGAACGGTATAAAATTTCATATGACCCGGCGTCAGAGATGATCGTCACTACCGGAGTATCTGAAGCCCTTGATATCGCTATCAGAGCAGTCATAAACCCTGGCGATGAGGCACTCGTCGTTGACCCTATCTACGTCTCCTACAGCCCTTGTATTACCCTTGCCGGTGGGACTCCGGTGCTCATGCCATGTCAGGAGAAAGATCGGTTCAGGCTCACTCCTGATGTGCTTATGGAGAATATCACCCCCAGATCAAAAGTTCTGATCCTAAACTTCCCAAATAATCCTTCAGGTGCGGTGATGCGCGAGGAGGATCTCAAAGGTATTGCTGATGTGGTGGTTGACCATGATCTGCTCATTCTCTCAGATGAGGTGTATGCTGAACTGACGTACGAAGGGAGACATTGTGCAACTGCCTCAATAGATGAACTTTATGACCGTACGGTGACCCTTTCAGGTTTCTCAAAAGCATTTGCGATGACTGGCTGGCGGCTCGGTTACCTCTGTGCACCAAAGGAGATCACTGCAGCAGCACTCAAAATTCATCAGTATGTCATGCTGTCAGCCCCTACCATGGCGCAACACGGAGCACTCGAAGCGCTTCGGCACGGACAGGAGTCCATGGAACTGATGGTCAGGGAGTATCATATGCGTCGGAATCTCTTTGTAGATGGTCTGAATCGTATCGGACTTCCCTGCCACCTTCCTGAAGGTGCATTCTATGCGTTCCCATCAGTGGAACAGACCGGGCTCTCAGATCAGGAGTTTGCTGAACGTCTGATAACAGAAGCAGGAGTGGCGGTCGTTCCGGGAAGTGTCTTTGGATCAGCAGGTGAAGGGCATGTCAGGTGTGCGTATGCGGTCTCTCGTCAAGACCTCTCCGAAGCGATAACCCGGATGGGTGAATTTCTCAAAAATTATTAATCAGGTCAGTATAGCTTCTATACTGATTCTGACATTTTTTCTCTCCCCGGTATTCACACCACTGGCACATCTGGAATTATCAACATGCAGCTGGCTGACGGGAGATTATATTTCTGATCATCTCTTATCTATCCTGTTGGATGAGTTGTACAATTATCGTGGGTGGCAACTTCGGTGACGAGGGGAAGGGGAAGATTGTCTCCCACGTCGCTCACATAGATAAGCCTACTATTATTTCGCGGGGGGGTGTCGGCCCGAACGCCGGACACACCGTCATGGTCGGAGAAAAGAAGTTCGGTGTCAGGATGTGTCCGTCAGGTTTCGTCTATCCTGATGCCAGACTTATGATTGGTACCGGTGTTCTGGTGGATCCCCGTGTCTTTTTTCAGGAGGTAGAAGTCCTCGGTGTTGAGGGCCGGGTTTTCATTGATGAACGGTGCGCCATCATCGATATGAACCATATTGAGGAGGATAAGAGCAACGTCCACCTCTCGAAGAAGGTCGGATCCACCGGAACCGGGTGTGGACCCGCGAACCGTGACCGGGCGATGCGGATTGCGAGACTTGCCCGGGATCTTCCTGAACTCTCAAAATATCTGGTTGATGTTCCGCTGGAGATCAATACTGCTCTAGATGATGACGAGACTGTTGTTCTCGAAGGAACCCAGGGCTTTGGTATATCCCTGTATTATGGAGATTACCCCTATGTCACCTCAAAAGATACCTCTGCTTCTCAGATGGCTGCTGATAACGGAGTCGGACCGACCCGGATCGATGATGTGATCGTCGTATTCAAGGCATTTCCTACCCGTGTCGGAGAAGGACCATTCGGTACCGAGATGACAAGTACCCAGGCAGAAGCACTTGGAATCCAGGAGTTTGGGACAGTTACGGGCCGTGAACGGCGTATCGGGAACTGGGACAGTGAAATGGCCCGGTATTCATCCATGGTGAACGGGGCTACCCAGGTTGCTATCACCGGAGTGGATCATATCGACAGGTCTTGCTTTGGTGCGACAGAATACTCGCAGCTGACAAAACCGGTGCTTGATTTCCTTGCACAGGTTGAGGATGATACCGGCTGTCCGGTCACCCTCATCTCCACGGGTCCGGAGATGAGCCAGATCATCGATATCAGGAGTGAACTCGCATGAAGCGTGAACTCTATGATATCCTCTGTTGTCCGGTCTGTAAAGGCGATATCGAACTTAAAGTAACTGAAGAGAATGATGTTGAGATCCTCACCGGATCTCTCATCTGCCATGCCTGTAATGTGACCTACCCGATAGAAGAGGGGATTCCAAATCTCCTCCCCCAGAACATCTGATAATTCATGATCATTGCTCCGCTGGTTCTGATCCTCTCGCTTGGAGTGGATCGGATCATCGGAGATCCCCATTCCCGGTATCATCCCGTAGCGATGATCGGATCCTTCATTGCCTGGTGGGGTCAGGCTGATCAGTATTCCCCGCTTTTTCAGAGGGGGATCGGGATTATTTGCTGGTTTTTTACGGTTGCACTCTTCACTCTTCCGTTTGCACTCTTTTCATGGCTTGCCCCCTGGTATCTGATGCTGATTGCAGGACCCTTTCTGCTGAAAATATGTTTTGCGCTCCGATCGCTTGAGGAGCATGCAAATGCAGTAATGGAGGCCACCTCTCCAGGAGAAGGAAGAGAACGGGTACAGATGCTGGTATCGCGGGATACCGGCGCCCTGACAGACGAGCAGATCCTCTCCGCAGCCTATGAATCTGTTGCTGAGAATCTGAATGACAGTATCATTGCTCCCCTCTTCTTCTTTCTTCTCTTTGGTCTTCCTGGAGCAGCGTTGTACCGGGCTGCAAACACCATGGATGCGATGCTCGGATATACTGATGAACGGAAGAGAATTGGATGGTTCTCTGCCCGGATGGATGATCTTCTCTCCTTTATACCAGCTAGGATCACCGGAATGTGTCTTGTCCTGTATTTTTGGTATAAAAAACGCCTGAATCCTGCTCTTGTTATATATCATCGTGATCGGATGCGCCGTCCGGGTTTTAATGGGGGGATCCCGATGTCGCTCATTGCAGGCGGTACCGGGGTGCAGTTTGACAAACCAGGGAAGTATCGTATTGGTGATCCTGAGCGGACCCTCAGGGCAGCTGGTTCTGATGTGATTCGGGCGGTGCAGGCAGCCTCCCTCATCTTTGTCCTAGTTGCCGCATGCACATCAGTTTTATGGAATCTCTTATCCAATATATAAGGAATGAAACTCGAAGAACTTCGGTACGGCACTGAACTGATCAAGCGCGGATTCGCATCCATGCAGAAGGGCGGTGTAATTATGGATGTGGTGAACGCTGAACAGGCCGGGATCGCCGAAGATGCGGGGGCGGTCGCGGTGATGGCTCTCGAACGGGTTCCGGCAGATATCAGGTCAGCAGGAGGGGTTGCCCGTATGTCTGATCCCAGTATGATCCAGGCGATCATCGACACGGTCTCTATCCCGGTCATGGCAAAGGCAAGGATAGGACATTTCGTTGAAGCTCAGGTGCTTCAGGCGCTGGGTGTTGATATGATTGATGAATCAGAGGTGCTCACTCCTGCCGATGAGCAGTTTCATATTGATAAGAAGAAGTTTACCGTTCCCTTTGTTTGTGGAGCCCGAGATCTTGGTGAAGCACTTCGCCGCATCAACGAAGGTGCTGCGATGATACGGACCAAAGGGGAAGCAGGGACCGGGAACGTGGTTGAAGCAGTCAGACATAACCGGGCAATACTTGGGGAGATTCGGAGACTTCACGGGATGGAGGAGACAGAACTCATTCAGCGGGCCCGTGAACTTGAGGCACCTGCTGATCTCCTCCTCGAGACAGCGAAGCGACAGCGGCTTCCGGTTGTCAACTTCTCAGCCGGAGGGATAGCAACTCCTGCAGATGCTGCCATGATGATGCAGATCGGAAGTGACGGAGTATTTGTGGGCTCAGGGATCTTCAAGTCTCAGAATCCAGCTCAGATGGCGAAAGCAATTGTCGAAGCGGTCAACCACTTTAACGAACCTGCGGTGATAGCTGAGGTTTCGAAAGGTCTTGGTGAGGCGATGCGGGGGATTGAGATTCATACGCTCCCGGCAGACGAGAGGCTTGCATCACGTGGATGGTAAGATCGGGGTACTTGCCCTGCAGGGTGATGTGAGTGAGCATATTCAGGCATTTGAGCAGGTAGTCCGGGAGCGGTGTCTCTCCATACCGGTGGTCTCGGTAAGACATCCGGAAGATCTCATGGATCTCATGGCTCTCGCGATACCAGGGGGAGAGTCGACCACGATCATGCGACTCATCGATCAGAATAGTATGCGGCAGGCGATTCAGAACTTCACCGGTGGGATCTTTGCGACCTGTGCAGGGATGGTTATTATGGCCAGTGTGGTAATTGGTGAGTCCCGGTTTACCCCGCTTGGAATCGTAGATATGGTAGTGAACCGGAATGCCTTCGGGAGGCAATGTGAGTCATTTGAAGCAAATATCCAGATCGAAGGGCTCTCCTCACCCTTTCATGCAATCTTTATCCGTGCTCCGATGGCAGAGTCATCAGGACCCGGTGTTGAGATAATTGCCAGGATACCGCAGGGCATTATCGGAGTGCGGTCAGGGAAACACCTGGTGCTCTCCTTTCACCCAGAGATGGGGGGAGATCTCAGACTTCACCATCTCTTCCTTGATGGTATCATTCACGAATCTCAAAAGTCCGCGTGACCCCTTTGTTTCCACTGGAACTATCCTAAAATATTAGAGGGCTGATTTAGGGGTATTACCCTTTCAATCCTCATGAGAGCCGTAATTACTTTACTTTTCCCTGATTTTTTACCGCATCCATGGCTGCCTGGACTGCGGCCTCGTTGCCGAGATAATAATGACGCAAAGGTATGAGATCATTGTCTAATTCATATACAAGGGGTATTCCGGTTGGGATGTTCAGCCCTGGGATGTCAGAATCAGAGACCTGATCCAAGTGTTTCACGAGTGCCCGAATGCTATTCCCATGAGCAGCGATGAGCACCTGCTTTCCTTCTCTGATAGCTGGGGCGATTTCTGCCTCCCAGAGGGGAAGAAACCGACTCACCGTATCTTTTAAACATTCGGTCATTGGGATCTGTTCTGATGGGAGCATCGCATATCTGGGATCATACCCTGGGTTTGAATTATCTCCTTGGGTGAATGCCGGTGGAGGAATATCATAGCTGCGTCGCCAGATATGCACCTGTTCCTCGCCATATTTGGCGGCTGTCTCGGCTTTGTCGAGACCAGTTAATGCGCCGTAATGCCGTTCATTCAGTCGCCAGGATCGAATGACCGGGATCCACATCAGATCCATCTCGTCCTGAATAGTCCATAATGTTCTGATTGCCCGCTTTAGTACCGATGTCCAGGCAATATCAAACGAGTAACCCTGCTCTTTGAGCAGCTTTCCTGCTGAGTGTGCCTCTTCCATCCCCTGAGGGGAGAGATCAATGTCTTTCCATCCGGTGAACCGGTTTTCCCGGTTCCACAAGCTTTCGCCGTGACGTATGAGGACTAGTGTATACATGAGACTCAGAGGGAGGTTGATCTGCAATGCGGTTAAATCTCTGGAAAGGTTATATCCAACGGTCACCAATCTTGACGTATGGGTACTGGTGTCGGTTGTGCAATATTTCTGGTAGTACTTGGTGTACTGGTGACTACCGGATTCGTGACAGGGGCGGTGAATGTCTCGACTGAAGGTCTCATCGTGACCGATACCGGTTATCCGGGTGGTTCGATTACGATTATTGAGGTTCTCAAAAACAGTGGGGACACTGCGTCAGAATCTGAGCGGGTAACGTACTATCTGGTAAATGAATCTGAGACAAACGCGTCCCCGGTTCCGATAGGAACCGCTGATCTGACTCCTATCTCATCAGGTGGTGACTACTCTGCTGCGCAGACATTCCTCCTGCCGATGAATCTGGCAGATGGCGTCTATACCTTCGCACGTGAAGTGATGGGGACTGATACAAAAACATCATCAGGGAAGACCATCCGGATATCAGATACCACACGTCCGTCCGGATCTCTCCCTGATCTTGTTGGGCTCGGAGCTATTGCTCCCCGGCAGGCTGCCCCTGGAGAGACGATCCGGGTGATCGGCGCGGTAGGTAATAATGGGGGTGCTGATTCAGGTCGGTTCACCGTGGACTTTTACCTGACAAACCGGAGTGCGGTGATATCAGAACCACTCCTGCTCGGCTCCTGGGATATTGAGTCTATCCCGGTTGGAGGGCAGGCAACAACGACCAGATCTTTCACGGTACCTGCTTCGGCAATACCAGGAGAGTATGGTATCCTCATGGATGTGGATCCTTCGGGGTCAGTTGCAGAGTCAGATACCGGAAACAATGACTGGTATCGGGAAGGGATGATCGGGATCAGTGGCCCGACAATTGCGATAGATCCAATATCTGGTGTAAATATTAATATTGAATCATCAGTGGTTATGGCTCCGATAAATAACACTACTGAGGGTAACTAATCCCCCAGGTCGCCCACTTCATATATCCTTTCGGCACCAGCTTAAATCCAATCTCTTTTTTTCTTTATTGAGATATATTCAGGGATTATTGATATCGCGGGCAGGTGATATGTCCTTGATAATATCTTCACTAACCCCTTCTTCAAGGGCGATGAAGGACCATTCACCCTCCTGTTCAATGATAATGGCAACTGGTGTTACTGAGAGAAATACCCCTGATTCATGGGAGAGACGGAAGAGACGGATCAACGGATAGAAATTTCTCTCTCCGCAAGAGAAAGGTGGAGATATAAGGAGAAGATTTTCAGGCATAGAGGCTCCGTTTCATCTCAATCACTTCAGGGAGGAGAACATGTCCTCCCCTGATGAGAAGGCCGACCGGTGTCGTGATCAAAACTCCGGCTTCCACAGTACCTTCTACAATAATCCGGTTAAAGTCAGGGGTAAGGGTAATTGAGCAGGTATCTGAAGTGATCCATGGCCGGAATGCATGATAGTATCCATAGGTACAGCCGGTTGTTACCGGATCTCCGGTACCGAAGATGATACTCGCTGAGATTGTATCTATACTGATGTGGCGGATCAATTCGCTGAGGAGGCGTCTGATAACAGGAATATACCTGATAAGATCTTTGACAGGTGGTTTATTCCCAGGCTCCGGGGTCTCTTCTGCAGGTTCTGTTTTAGTAGTACCCTGTTTCATCGGCCTCGATATGAGGGATTTGTTGTAAATAATCCCCTCAATCTGCCAGCCGGCTTGTGCCTTACGGATTCTGATACTGAGCGGTCCCCACCCAATCTGCAGAAAAAAACCACAACTGGTCTGGTTATTATAAAAAGAGAGTTCAATCCGGAGAGGGATTTGGTACATTAGCCAGAGAACCCCCCAGATAAGTACTATACATCCAGCCGGGATCAGCAGGCTGCTGATCAGAACCGCCATGTTTGATATCAGGATGTAGCCGGGTCTTCAGGCTTTTTTGGATCCGCTGGTTTCATGGCTTCCTTCCCTTTTATCAGATCAATGACCTGAGGTACGAGGGACTCACCGAGAGCGGTGATCACCTGGGCGATTGGGTTGTCTTTCTTGAGCGAGAAGATCTGAACTCCTTCAGCACCCTGGATATCCTTATGAGAGATGATCACGGCAACCGGTTCTATACCGCCTCCTCCTCCTGCCCCGCTTCCGTCACCGTCGGATCCCTTACATCCTCCAGCACCAAAACCGAGTCCAAATTTTGTGACCGGTATAATGATCTTATTTCCCAGGTCTATCGGCGCTCCAATGACACTCTGTGCATTTATCAGATCCTTGAGGTTGCCGGTTACCTCTTTGATAAGATCTTCTGTTGTCATGATGTGGTATTATGGTCTGATCCTATAATAAAATCTCCCCTTGTTTTGCGAGCGTGTATCACTCAATTGAATCTTTAAAGAAGTGTGAGTGATGTGGGGGAACCTGTTGTCAGCATTCGAATGGGATCAACGGTTGTGGTTCACGATCCCCTTTCACCGGAAGGGGTGATCCGATCACCAGTAATGGATCCGGTATCACCCGGAGTCGCTCGATGATGACCTCTTTTCCCTGCTGGGTCATACCAAATACCGGGATAGCTTTTCCTGCCTGTATCAAGGCCTTCGCTCCGCAGATCGTTCTGACCGTCTGAGATGCACAGCTGGTGACGATATCAGCACATCGACTGATTCGCTCTACATCGTCATCAGTCAGGCAGGTGGTATGCACGACAATAATCACTATTTCAGGATCTGCCTCCCGGGCGATCTCTGCTGCTTCAGGTCCGGCTACCGTGATTGCAAGACGCTGGTACCCGGCCTCCCGGGCTGTTCTGATTCCAATAACCGGGTCTATAGTAGCTTGTTCAGGATCAGGAACAATTCCTCCGGCATCCCTGATATTCTGGATCACCTCTGGTATCGGGGATGTTTTCACCAATCCGGACATCCGGCCTCCTATCCCCTGCACCATGTCAGGGATATTCGTGATGACCGTTCCTGCACCATCACATGCGATGATGGCAGCATCAATTATTCCCGCCTCCAGGGCAGTGCTGAGTAGTTCTGATGCACCGAACCCAACAAAACTGACCTGGGAGAATATCTGTCTCCGTGGAGTGAACATCCCGAATGAGTCGATCCGGTTCTGGATGTTTCTGGCTACTGACTCAGGAGTGATCTCATCGATGGGGATGGCAAAGCGTTTTGCCAGGGGGCAGGTCTGAATCACCGGTGGCTCTACACTTACCACTTTTCCGTCCCTGATTATTACTCTACACCTGCCGATAGCCTCGATAATATGTTCATCACTCATTGTCTGCTCTGAATTGATGGGTCTGCAGTATATGTGTGTGCTCCCACCTGCTCCGGATAGGTCACATTGAGCACATAAAACTCATATCCGTTCACTCCGTCAGGGTTCTGAAGTGAGTAATCAAGCCCCATAGACAGTTTGAAGAGACCGTGCGGCCGATTTTTCGGCGCTCCCCAGCTGTTCAGAACAGTCCAGTACCGGTTATCAGAGTCGGTATCATCATATCCCAGAATCAGCATCACGTGACCACCGTCATTGTGAGTGGCATTCAGGGTCGGGTGGGGGGTAAAGATATCAGTCTCGGTCTGGTTTGTCCAGAAATTCATCATCTGACTCCAGTCATCAGGGGTATAGACAATGAGAACTCCCTTCCCTGAACGAAGAGCGGCTTTTATTGCATTGATCGCAGACTCGTTGGCGATCGTTCTTTCTTCGTACCTGGCATTGGTACTGATCATCAGGGTTGAAACCTGATCCAGAGGAAATGAGGGGGTGATCGCGATGTTAAATGCATTCATCGCGGTAGACTCCCCCTGCTCACACATGCTCCTGCTATCCACAAATGATGCATTGGTGTTATTCCAGGGGATAGCCTGTTTGGTGGTATTATAAAAGTCAGCAAACCAGACCGGGGAGCCCCCACAGCAAGCCCAGATACCAGTTCCATTGTGGTACGATGAGGTGAAGTACTGAACCGAGAGCCGGTCGGTGATATTCTTCTGATAGGCAAGGTCAAGCTGGAGTGCCCCGGTATCAGCCCAGACCCAGCAGTTTCCGCAGTGTTCATCAGTTCCTCCGGTCTGGTCCCATTCTGCAGGGATATAGACGAATTTGTCAAGGTGACTGAAGGAACCGGGTGGGACTGAGGTGAGGTTTTCAGGAACGGTGAACCTTGGCAGGTTCAGATTCGCCTCCTGCATGGCAAGAACCACGTCTGTCTGGAGATTCATAACTGCCGCGTCTCCCCCGTCTGTTGGATTATCCTGATCAGTGTTAATAATATCCTGGACCTGATCCAGGTCAGAGCGGGAATACCCACTGATATCCATCGCCCTTCCGATCTCGCGGGGGTCGAGGGTTCGGAATGCCGAGAGGTTGGCAGGGTCAATGTCCTGGAGACTAATTCCATCTACTGATATATCTGATACATTTTCACAGGATTTACAGAGCGTTCCCATTGATGGTGAAATCAGCAGGAGAAAGAATATCAGAGATATTACTGGTATCCCGGTGGCTCTTGATAACAGAGTCATATATGATAATTGATCGGGGAGGAAAATAGTATATCTGGTTTTCTGGAAGGAGAGTGCGATGATAAGGTTGTTACCCAGTGTCGTTCTGGATAAAAACGCAGATATCTATCAGGAAACCGGGAGTTAATGCGGATTAATCCCAATTCATTCTTCGATTCATCTGCCTGAACATCTGCTCCATCTTCTCTTTCTTGGTTAGCTTCTTCTTGGGTGCCTGTAGAGCCTTTTCCATCAGCATAAAGTCGTAATTTTTCTGCATCCAGAGATAATCATCCCGTAATTTCTGACTTTTCAGAATGGTGTAGGCCAGATTTACCTGAGGAGTCCGCTCGAGTGTCCGGTACCGGGAGCGAAGCTCTGATTCCATCTGACTTTTCGGGAGCAGACAGATATCCTCTGCAACCCCGAGAAGAGAGAAGAACGTATCAGATGAAGGGGGGAGGTACGCTATCCAGTCATGATTATCCTGTAGTATTTCTCCACACCTCGTGATGATCTCCCCAAACTGATTTGACCCGGTCAGGGTCATGAGCAATACCCGGCTGACCAGTGACGGATCGATTGATTTCCCCTTCTTCTTCAGAGCGGCTAGGCTTTTTTTCCCGTCCTCGCCTGCTATAAGATTGGGAAAATCAGAGATCAACATAAAATCATCCCTTTTTACGGGATCACCCATGATTGATGCAATTACCTGGGATACCTCATCGCCCCCGTCAGAATAATTCCGGATATCCTCTCCAGAACAGTCCCGGGAAAGACCTGAAAATGAAAAAATATCAGGCATCCCTTGTGCCACCATTATAAAATAGTCAGCGTATGACTCTTGGATCTTCCTCATCCGGTGAAACAGCTTTGCCTTCTGCACAAGGGAATGATGAACTTCGATAAGCCCAGCCTTATGTTCAGGAGGTATAGGCTGACATATTTTGCAAAAAAGATGAAGAAATTCATCATATTTTATCCTGCTTGCAGTTTGAGAGAGAACATCATATGCCTCCTCGATGGTATCATCCGGGAAAGGAGAAAAGTTCATCTCCTGCTCATGATGCAGGAGTAACTGCTCTGCTGATGCCCCTCGAAGTACTCTCAGGACCCCATAATAGGTGGGAATTCCCCTCATAAGATCTTCAGCCCACTGGGGGTACCGAATCATCTCTCTTTGAAATTTTTCAATATATCTGATAGGTACCGGGCCATTAGATTCTGGGAAAACCTGCCAATATGGATCGTCCTCAGCCTGTAGATCCGCAACTGTCACGGGGGGAAGAGGATTTTGAGGTTTTGTAGTATTCGGTGAAACATACCGCTTTTTTTTATTCCCCATCATCCCCCCGGATCAGGATTGTTGCCCCATCCTCGAGGCTAAGATCAGATATCCGCTGATCATCACCCGGTACCAGGTCGTTACAGATAATTGCTTCCCCTTCTTCCATGACCCCTTTCTCAAGAAGTTCGCGTTTCAGATCTGCAATAGATGTCACCGGATTGAGATACATATCAATGGTGCTGCTACCGTCAGCAC
>JAZDKH010000236.1:0-7422 GCA_043803325.1 Methanobacteriota archaeon
ATTGCACGACCGATACATCATAAATTCGGTATTTATAAGTTTCCTTTTTTTCGTGGGAAAGAATCACTCTGCTCCTGAAAGAAGAGAAAGCACCCGGATTGATTCCCATAAAAAAAATAGGGTCAGGTATTTGTGAATATCAGCCGTCCTTCACTCTCATCAACAATAATTTCTGAATCTTTATTGACACTCCCTTCTAAGATCATTTTTGATAATTCATTGAGTAGATTTTTTTGAATCACCCGTTTAATCGGCCGTGCGCCGAACTGCGGGTCAAATCCCAGGGTGGCGATAAACCTTATAGCATTCCCGGTTACCTGGAGCCTGACATCATTCTTCTCGAGCATCTTTTGAATACTTCCCAGTTGAAGTTTCACCACTGTCTCAATCTCATCCCTGGTGAGTGGTTTGAACATGATGACCTCATCAATGCGGTTGAGGAATTCGGGACGGATCGTCTTTTTGAGGAGATCAAACACCTGGTCCCGGGTCTGATCAAATATCTCATCCCGGTTTTTATCAGTGACGTGTTCCAGATTTTCCTGGATAATAGATGATCCGATGTTTGAGGTCATGATGATAATGGCGTTCTTAAAATCAACCGTACGACCTTTGTTGTCTGTCAAACGGCCATCATCAAGAACCTGCAATAAAATATTGAACACGTCAGGGTGGGCTTTTTCAATCTCATCCAGGAGCACCACAGAATAGGGCTTTCTCCGGACTGCTTCTGTCAGCTGACCACTCTCCTCATATCCCACATAGCCCGGAGGTGCTCCGATTAGCCGTGAGACAGTATGCCGCTCCTGGTATTCCGACATATCTATCCTGACCATATTGTTCTCGTTGTTAAAAAGAAACTCTGCCAGGGCTTTTGCGAGTTCAGTCTTTCCTACCCCGGTCGTTCCCAGGAAGATGAATGAACCTATGGGGCGTTTGGTGTCCTGGAGGCCGGCACGACTTCGTCGGATTGCATCAGAGACTGCCTCGATAGCCTCATCCTGCCCGACTACTCGCTTGTGGAGTTCGGCTTCAAGGCTGAGTAGTTTCTGTTTTTCACTCTGGAGCATTCTGCTCACCGGAATTCCGGTCCAACGTGAAACCACTTCAGCAATCTCCTCTGCATCCACCTCCTCGTTCACCATTGGAGAATCTTTTTGGAGTAGGGTTAGTTTTTCCTTTAATTCCTCAATATTTTTTTCGGTATTAGGGATCCGACCATACCGTATTTCTGCCACTTTTCCGAGATCGCCGCTACGATTGGCACTTTCTGCCTCGAATTTCAGGATCTCGATCTCATTTTTTTGCGACTGAATCTGTTCAACAACATCTTTTTCAGACTGCCACTTCGCCTTGAGCCGGTTACGCTCCTCTGTCAGGTTCCCAATCTCTTCGTTCAGACTCGCTAGCTTTCCCTGGTCCTTCTCACGTTTAATGGCTTCCCGCTCGATCTCGAGCTGTCGTATCCTTCGTTCTATCAGTTCAAGTTCCTCAGGAACCGAATTTATCTCGAGACGGAGTTTTGATGCAGCCTCGTCGATCAGGTCGATAGCCTTGTCTGGGAGAAAGCGGTCTGATATATATCGCTGCGAAAGTTCAACAGCCGCTATAATTGCCTCATCCTTGATTCGTACATGATGATGGGTCTCGTATTTTTCTTTAATTCCCCGAAGGATCGAGATGGCATCTAGTGTATCAGGCTCATTCACTATCACCGGCTGGAACCGGCGTTCGAGGGCTTTGTCTTTCTCAAAATATTTCTGGTATTCTTTCAGGGTTGTAGCTCCGATAACATGCAGTTCTCCCCGTGAAAGAGCGGGTTTCAGGATGTTGGCTGCGTCCATGGCCCCTTCACTGGCACCAGCTCCGACCAGGGTATGAATCTCGTCAATGAAAAGGATGATCTCCCCTTCAGCAGAAATCACTTCTTTAACCACACTTTTAAGTCGTTCTTCGAACTCTCCCTTGAATTTTGCACCCGCGATCAGGGCTCCCATATCAAGGGAAAAGAGTTGTTTGCTCTTCAGGTTATCCGGAACATCCCCGTCGATGATCCGGTGAGCTATACCTTCGGCAATGGCTGTTTTTCCTACACCTGGTTCTCCAATAAGTATTGGGTTATTTTTCGTTCTCCTTGAAAGAATCTGCAGAACCCGGCGGATCTCTTCATCTCGACCGATGACGGGATCGAGTTTCCCACTACCGGCAAGATCATTCAGGTTTCGTGCATAGAGATTCAGGGAATTATAGGTCTCTTCAGCGGTCTGACTGGTCACTGTCGAACCTTTCCTGAGTTGCTTGATGACTGTTTTTAAGTCTTTCTCGGTAACCCCGTTCTCTTTCAGGAGTCGTGACGTAGTATCATTCACCGAAAGAATTCCTAAGAGAAGATGCTCTATAGAGACAAATTCATCTTTAAATTCCTGGGAAAGAGCAGTGGCTTTCTGCAGGGCTTTGGTTGCATCCTTTGAGAGGTACTGCTCGTCGCCACTGACTTTAGGATAAGAATCGAGGATTCTATCAAGGGTAAGGGTGAACAGATCAAGGTTTACATTCAGTTTCTTCAGCAGGTATGGGATGACATTCTCGTCAACCATAAGCATCCCCTTGAGTACATGCGAAGTCTCGATGGCCTGGTTCTGTTTAGCTGAAGCAATTTCCATTGCTTTCTGCACGGCTTCCTGAGATTTAAGAGTGAAATTGTTCAAATTCATAATGGTGATCTCCCTTTTTTTTGTTCAGAATCTGTAATTCACTAATTGTAATAGCGTTTTATCGTTTCAAATACTTTACTACGTGATTCAAAATACGTCACTACAGAATCAGTTTCTCGTCTGCTGCTGCTTCCTGATATCTAAAAAATATTCACAATCGTTGTTATTTTAGGATTGATAGCAGATCTTCGGCAGATTCATTCATATATTTGTACGAGTCATATACGCCCTGGTTGTAAAATTCAGGTGCTAATTTTTCTAGTATAAAATCCAGAATCAGTCCCGCAGCCAAATCACCCATTATCTCTTCCCTCTCGTTTGTAAAATAATTCTTGATCTCTGATATAATCTCAATTCTTCTCTCTTTTGTCAATTCGATAGAAAATTCAGATTTCATTGTCGTTTCCCTATTATTATCATATGGGGGGAATAAAATACTCTGCTCTCCCGAACCCCTTGCAGGTATGAGATGATCCCTTCTCCCGAATTATCTCCGGATCGGATCATCTTCTTTACATATTATCCCTCACGGATCTATCTTATGCATTCTCATCATATCAGAGGGAGTATCGGATTACTCCTGCTCGTGTTCATCTCCTTCAGCCCTATCTCAGGAGATTTGACCGGAAGCCTGGACATCACATTTAATTCCCCAAACGGGTATGCTCTCTGGCACACCGCCAATGCAAGCCAGGACCGGAACCTCGAGATGGCTATCCAGCAGGACGGGAGGATCCTCGTCGGCGGGTATACCAACGACACGAACCAGAAAGATATCCAGTTACTCAGATATCACCCGAACGGAACCCCGGACCTTTCCTTTGGACAGGATGGTCAGATGCTCTTCTCGGGAGGTGCGGGAAGAGATGACTATGCGTTTGGCATCACCCTTGATCCTGCTGAAAACATCCTGGTTGCTGGTAGAGAACACAACGGACATGATACAGATATGATCCTCTTCAGATGCAAACCTGACGGCACACCTGATATCACCTTTGGTGATAATGGAACGGTTACCTATGCAGGATCCGGGTCCGGCACCGATTCAGGCCGGGGAGTCGTGGTGCAGAAAGACGGCGGGATTGTCATATGTGGAGAAGTGAACAGCAGCTCGCATAAGGAACTGACAGTTCTTCGTTATACTCCGAATGGAACCCCGGATAAGACCTTTGGTAATGCAGGGGTATTCACGCTTGGCACTCCGGGCGGGAAGGAAAGTTATGGGTTTGCCACCGCCCTTGATCCAGAGAACCGGATCCTTGTGACTGGAGGAATTGCTGTAGATGGAAAAGAGAAGATTGGACTTGTTCGGTTGCAGGAGAACGGAACACTCGATACCTCCTTTGGCACCCAGGGGGTCGCATTCTGGAACGGATCTGAAACCGGTCCTGACTACGGGAACTGGGTAAGTATCACCCAGGAGGGAAAGATCCTGGTGACGGGTGTGGAAACCGACTCCTCCGGATCATTTGACATCGCAGTCCTCAGGTACAACACGGACGGAACCCTGGATACCGCATTTGGTGGTGATGGGGTTGCCAGGTTCGGAAAATCCGGGTATGATTATGCCTGGGGTCAGACCACTATGGCAGATGGGAGAATCGTCATTGCCGGAACATCCATGGTGAACGGACTGGCATCTCCGGTTTTTATCAGATTTACCCCGGATGGAAAACCTGACCCCTCATTCGGGACAAACGGGCTCACTTCATTTGAGACTATCGGTATTGGTCCACTATATGCTGTGCATGTAGATAATGAAGGGAATCTTCTTGCGAGTGGGTATATTACCGAGGATGGTACCGATCTCGGACTCCTTCTCCGTATGGATCAGGTATAATTTCCAGCACCCCTTTTTTACCCTTATTCTCTCTCTTCCTTCTGAAGAGCATATCTGATTGCAATTTCTAATAATTATTCCGCATCTATGTCAGATTTTACGATCGAACACGTAACTGAGAAAAGTATTCCTGATCTTCTTTATCTGCTCGAAGCACTTGCAGCATACGAAGAACTTGACCCGCCAGATGAAGAGGCAAGAGAGAGACTCACGCGGGATCTTCTCCTGAATCCTCCTAAATTCGAAGCATATATTGGAATACTTGGCACAGAACCAATCGGTTGTATCACTTTCTACTTCACCTATTCAACATTTCTAGCGAGATCTACCCTGTTTCTGGAGGATTTATTTATTCTGAAAGAATACCGTGGACAGGGGTTTGGTAAAAATCTCTTTGATTTCTGTAGGAATGAGGCGAGGATCCGCGACTGTGGCCGAATGGACTGGATGGTGCTCACCTGGAATAACCCGTCAATCCGGTTTTATGAAAAGATTGGTGGCACTCGGCTTGGATGGCACACTTATCGTCTGGACCATGAGCAATTTTGAAGATCCAGAAGGGAGTCGGCCTTCTACTTATTCAGTATAATTTCGATTGAGTCGGGCTGCATTATTGATGAAGGGTTTCTGATGATTTATGAGTGATGAGTGTATCTGATTTTTCCTCCCTTATCCACTATCTATAAGATACATTGGGTGCAAAGACCTCTTCCTCAGGGAAAAGGAGAATGAAGTATCATAATCTGATTTTCATAATTGTTTTCTGTATAATTATTCTTATCACCCAGACTGCAGCGCTTCCCACCCCTGATGAGTGGAGAATCTCTGCAGCGAATCAATTCTCAAGTCTGTCACAGAAAGAGGTTGATCCATTTATCTCCCCATTAATCACCTATAATTTAAGTAAAGGGGTTATTGTTGTATTAGTGGACCAGGGCGGATATGTCTGGTACTCATACGGGACTCTTGATACGGTAACCGGGAAGTATCCTGAAAATACTACGCTCTTTGATATTGGATCAGTATCGAAAGTGATGACTGGCCTTCTCATGGCAGATGCTGAGATCAGGGGGGTATATAATTTGTCAGCACCGGTGAATGCCTGGCTTAGTGGTTCATATACGCTACCCGGATATGAGGGAATAGAGATCACAGGTATTGATCTGGCTACTCATCGATCCGGATTGCCAGTGAGCCCGGATGCATTTGCAGTGGTCGATCCAACAATCTCTGGTGCAGATCAGATAGAAGAGTCAATGCGTCATTTTCAGACAATGACCGCTGATGATACCTATCAATGGGTATCGAATAGTTCACTTTTTGCTCCTCCGGGGTATGAATATCTCTATTCAAATCTTGGGGCTGCTATCGCCGGTGATAGTGTTGCCCGTGCAGAAGGAATTTCTTATCCTAATCTGTTCTCTGAAAGAATAGCGAATCCACTAGGCTTGACCAGCACCGCTGCAGCATGGACCCTAGATGATCTCAACAGGCGGACAATCGGTTATCGTGGATATGAATATCCACCAGATGAAGCTCATCTCATCAGGTTTAATGAGTTCTGGACTGCGACCGGAGGAATTCATTCGGATGCAGATGATATGGCAGTGTTCCTTGCTTCCCAACTGGGATTGATTGATACACTGCTCATTGATGCAATTGCTAAAACTCATATTCCCATATCCGTCACCCATGAGGGTACACCCCTTCTAGAGCAGGGTATTTTCTGGGATATCCTCCATAATCGGGATGGAACAATAATTATTAAAAAAGCTGGAGAAACAAATGCACACCAGGCAGCGATTGCATTTAATCCTGCTATGGGCGTCGGTGTGGTTATTCTTTCAAACACTGCAACAATCGGCGGAACGCATGTGGAAGAGCAGGCCATAGCACTTCTGGAAAAGATGCAGGTGAAAAAGATGTACCATCAGATTTCTTCGATTCAATGAATTGAAAGGAATCTAATTTGATTCCCTGCCCTGTTACCATACTATTCACTCATTTTATACCGCTAATACTCCTGACAGAACAGAGATGATCGCACCCCTCATCATCAAGGTTAAAAAAACGCCGATTATCAGGAAGATGGTCGGGACGATTATTATTGCTCCTGCTTTCCATACCGGGATATTCTGGAATTTTTGGAACCCGATAACACATAACACAACTGCCCATATCAATCCGATTATTGAGATGTATGGGATCCAGCCGAGGAGAAAAAACGGAGTTGTCGCATACATGAGAACCTGAATTGTTTTTGTTACTCCCTGTTCTCCTCCAAATAATATCACAAAAACATGCAGAAAAAAACCTTTAAAAAAAATGCCAAAGAGTAGGAACAAGAATAGTATGTACACGATTATAAAGCTCCAGTTGATGAAAATAGGTTTGAACAATTCGATTTTTGCTATCATAAATGACCCTATCAGGGGAATTGAAGCAACGTGTACCAGCATGTCGTAATAAGACATAAGCGTGGTAATCATAGACACAATGCCCATCAGAACGGTATAGATGATGAGGAGAATCACGTAATGCTGATAAGAATCAGTCAGAGAAGAGGTTTTTAAATTTTCAAAAGTCTCAACAGGCTGCAAAAGAAGCCCTTTCACATTTTGAATCAACAGGTCAAGCATACATCTCATGTTATAGAATAGTATTTGGATTTTTGCTCTTTTGAGGTACCCCGAGATTTCTAATAATTCAAAGTCAAATTTTAACTACATGAAAGTCCCGCTCACTGAGTTGAATGAACGGATGAACAGTTTTCGGAGAAGGATGGATGAGTCCTGTCAGGACTGGGAGATAGCGGCAATAATTGGAAAGATTCCTCTCTATTACTTCACCGGGACTATACAGGATGGT
>JAZDKH010000237.1:0-2441 GCA_043803325.1 Methanobacteriota archaeon
ATTTATTATAATAATAAAGTTAGAATTAAATAGCAATGCCGGGTGAACCTTCAGCAATACCTTCACTCACTGAGACTGAAGAGGAAGCTATTCGTCTCCTTGTTGATATTGGACTTAAAACAAACGAGGCACGGTTACTCGTAGTCTTTTTCCGGGGTATGGAACCAACTTCACGTGACCTTGAAAGGATCGCTGATCTTCGCCAGCCTGAAGTGAGTATTGGGATTACCGGGCTTTTGAAACGCAAGTGGGTCTGTGTTTCAAGTCTGATTACGGCGAATAAAGGAAGACCCGTGAAAATTTTCAAACTCACGGGAACCATAGATGATATTTTAGATGAGATTAAAGAAGGGATTTCTACAGGGCATGATCAGGAAGTAGTCTTGTTGAAGCGTCTCAGGGAGATTATTCAGAAGTAATTCAGGTTACTCTTGATTAAAATGAGGATTATATCTCTATCAGATGATATTTCCGATTTCCAAGCCCCATCTGTTCGCCGTATCGGATCTGATGCTCCCCATCTACCTTCTCCCAGACACCAGTAAATTTATTTTCTCCCGGCTCGTGATGATCATGAAGACAGGTCCCTTTGATCCCATGCTCACCATTAATGAGATCCACGGCTGCAGCATCAATGGCAATCGGGTCTCTGGAGGCAAGGAACCCGATATCTGGGATGATTGGTGCATCACTCCAGGGAACACAGTCACAGTCGGGAGTAACAGATGTGACAAAACTCAGGTAGATGACCTTTCCTTCTTTTCCTGATAGAGCACCGGCTGCATATTCAACCATCCGCTCAATAAACTTTGGTACATCCTCTTGCCATTTAAAGTCTATTGCCTGCTCCGGGCAGACTTGTAGACATGCTGAGCATCCATAACATATTGTCTTGTCAATTTTTGCAACCTTGCCATTACACCGGATTGCATCAAATGGACACTGGGTGACGCAGAATCCACACCCTACACAGGTCTGGGGGTCGATATCAGCCTGCATCCCCTGGTGTTGATCCCGTTTTCCCAACGGTGTTGCACATCCCATTGCTAAATTTTTTATCGCTCCGCCGTACCCGGAGAGGGCATGACCTTTTATATGAGAGAGGACGACCATCGCATCTGCATCAGCAATATCCCCGGCAATTTTCACCGAAGTGAAATGGTTCCCACTCACTGGGACTTCACGGATGTTTTGACCGGTCAGACCATCAGCTATGGTTACCGGTGCATCCACGACCGCGTAGCAGAATCCATGTCTAACTGCCACTTGTAGGTGGTCCGGGGCATTGTGGCGGGAACCGATGTACATGGTGTTTGTATCAGTAAGGAATGGTTTTCCTTTCAATGCCCGGATCTCATCCACTACCTGTCTGATAAAGACAGGTTTGATGTAGGTGTCATTACCCGGTTCTCCAAAGTGGAGTTTGATTGCGGTCAGATCTCCTTCTGTAATACACCCTGAAATGCCTGCGGCATTTAAAAGTCGCGATATCTTGGTGAGATTGTTCTCGCCCGGGTTTTTTATCCGCATCCGTGCGAGGTATACGTCACTTTCCATGTATTCACCTGTACGGAGATTGACCTGGAGATATTTGAATTATCCTACGTCAATTACCTATGTCCTGTATATCATCCGATACCAATCAGGAACGCAATTATCGGGATGGTACCAATTGATAACAGTGTTGAGAGAAATACTCCTTTTGACGCCAATTCGGAGTTCACCCCGTACTCTTCTGCAAGAAGAACAGTATTTGCTGCCACTGGCATAGCTGCAAGGATGACTGGAACACCGAGGAGGAAGGGATCTGAGATGAATGGTCTGATTACTATCAGAGTTACGATCGGGATGATACCAAGACGGAAGAGAGATATCACCCATATTCTGACGTCACCGAACATTGACCCTATCGGCAGTGTTGCAAGAAGAGAACCGATTACGATCATGGCAAGGGGGGTAGTGACCGAGCCGAGTAGTGAGAGGGAGTCTGAAAAGGGGGAGGGGATAACGATGCCAATGAAAAAGAAAACAAGACCGATTATTGATGCTATAAGCCCGGGGGTAAATATTCTTCGCAGGTCAAGATCACGGACAATGTCAGGCCTGAGCAGAAAGATCCCTACGGTAAATACCAGTAATCCGAAGGGGATATTGATTAAAGTCACATAAAAGAGTGATTCAGAACCAAAGAGGGTCTGACAGACCGGATACCCCATAAACCCGAGATTTGAGAAGATGAGCATGAACCGAAAGACCCCGGTCTCGAAAGATGAACGGCGAAATAGGTAAGGAACCAGAAAAGCTGCGCAGAATGAGATCCCATAGATCAGGAGTTCAATGAGGATGATGGTCTCCATCTGCCCGACCAGGGTACTGGTCACCTGAACCTGCATGCTTTCAATTATCAAACAGGGTAGAGTGACATTGACGAGAAGACTTGA
>JAZDKH010000238.1:0-5053 GCA_043803325.1 Methanobacteriota archaeon
GAATTTTCAATAAAGTTACAATTTAAAATCGAAAAAACTCCATCTATTTTTGCTTGATTAAAATTAAGGGATATTTTCAATTCACTATTCTCCTCAAAAAGAATATTCTCTATAGAAACGTTTTTTTCAAATTGTGTATTAAAAAAATCTAGTGAATTACTAATTAGACAATTTTTGAATTCAATATTACAATTAAAAACCGATTTATTAAAGGTTGCTTTATTTATTACCGTCCCATTAAAATGACCATTATCAATTTGTGATTCAATAAATAATCCATTTTCATGGAATATTGCTTCACTGAAGTTAACAATATCGAATTTTGTCTTAACGAAAATTGCAGAATCCTCAAAAATAGTATTTTGAAATGATGTCATCCAACGAAAGGTGGATCCAGAAAAGTATACTGTATCAATAAAAGTTGAGTGCATAAAAAAACATTCACGATTAAAACTGCAATTATCAAAAAATGTGAAACCGTTAAATGTTACCCATAAAAAGTAGGCTTTTTGAAATCTAGCTCCTGTAAATTTCGCATCTTGGAATGTAATATTATAAAATGAAATTTTTCCAAACTTTGCTCCCTCAAAATTATTTTTTTTTATCTGACAATATTCCTCAACTTTCTTCTGTTTTAATTCACTAATGTTTCTCCATTCGGAACTATCGACATCTAATGGAAGATCGATATGAAGAATACAATAATCAGCACTCTCGAAATTTTCTTCTTGACAAAAGGAGCCATCCTGAAATTGATATTCACACACATATTTCCATCAATGGGGTCATGGATTACAATTTCGATTTGATCTGGAATGATCACCACCCCGCAAACCTCCCCCCTCCGGTCTGCCTGTTCATCCGATAACTCGGTGCCTGCTTGCCTCCCGGACTCGAAACCTCCTTCCGGTTCAGTTGCCGAAGATTCATCACACCATAACGTAAACTATCTTGGGTGTGGTCATGTGCTTTCACTGGCTTATCCTCGCCCCGGTTCTGTGCCTTTGAATCCCAGATGTAAGCCCCCATCTCCCTTTTGACATTTTGGCAGGATGGGTCAACCCCTAACATATCAGTATGTAATAACCCACAGACAGCCTGGATACCATCGATGACTGAATTATCAGCCTCTTTCACCCGGATCCCACGGCTCTTGAGTTCAACGATGAACGAGGTGGCTGAAGGGTCAACTACAACGTAAAGATATTCTTTCGGGAGAAACGCCTCCAGTTTATCTGCAAGTTGGCCGTCTGTCAGTTGGCCAGATACCACTGAATCATGATACATCTCTTTGCAGACGTGGACCCTGCCGGTCGGTGTGTGCCGGGCCATCTGAAGGAACACTGACGGGTTGGTGGTTCCATAATCGACAGACACAATGACCGGAGTGAGATCACCTGCAGGTGTCGGCATTACATGCTTTGCCTCATTCCACATCGGGTATACGACCCCTTCAGCTAGGACCCAAAGTCCTAAAATATACCGCTGGAACCAGAGCCCGGTATATTCTTTCTTCAGAGCTTTGACATATTCCGGATCAAGAGCTCGGTTATCATCGAGGAGAAAATGCCATACTACAGCACCAATTTCCTTGGCCTGATCCAGATACCGGACCTTCATCCAGTGATAAGGTGAATCAGGGTTCATAGTAGCGAAGAGTTTCGCTCCTGGTTCGGAGAGACGGGAAAGGAGCATGGTGAAGAAAGATTCCGGGTATAATGTGGCTTCATCACAATAGGATCCGGCTAAAGTGAGACCCCTGATCTTCCCTTCCGATCGTTCATCATTCGCACCGGCGAGATAGAGGGTCTTTCCACCTAAGACCTGTACATACAATACCCCATCATACCGGTTCATGACCACGGACTTCTGACCGAGTATCTTGATCATCGGATCAAGGACATTCCTCATCAAAGTCCGTTCAGTCTTTCCGACCATCAGGAATGGACCAGGCCCGGGATAAGCGATGATGAAGAAGATCCATGCTAAAATTGAAAGAACTGTCTTCCCGGATCGGACTGCTCCTTCGAGGAGGGTAAGCCTGGGATGATCGGCAGCCAGGAACTGTAGAGCCTTATTCGAGAGTTTCTTCGGCGGTAGTAGTGCCATTCCTCTCCTGGAGTTCCTGCCGGACCATCGCTTGGAATTCCCCTATATCATTCAGGATATCGTCGTCTTCGACTTTCAGACTCTTTAACTGAATATTGATGCTTGCAATCGATTGAATGAGTTCAGCGATGGACCGAGTAGATGAAGCAGGGGGTTTACTCTTCGGGGTTTCACCGGATTGAATATCCCGCCAGTATTCGGACCAGAGTTTCTTTTTGTAACTGGTCTCGGCCTTGGCTATCTGAATCAGGTCGGTCAGGACCTTCTCGAGGTCTGAAAGGGTGTCTGATACTATGGCTTCAGCCTGGACCTTTACTCTGGTCGAGGTCTTCCAATCATCATATACCTGGACACGACGATCCCAGTCGTACTTCTTCGCCCACCTCTGGATCGTCCTCTTTGATACCCCATACGGCTTTGACAAATTAGCGACAGACCGCGACAAGCCCGCGTCACGGTATGATCGGTATGCCTCCCATTGTTCCTCGGATTCGTCTTCTTTTCGCTCAAAAACGGCAGGCATAATGATGTCATACGAGTGTCAAGGTGCGACACTAAGTGACAAGCACCGGAGTTTTGCCAGTAGCATCTAGGTACCTCTGGAGGATGACAGCACAATAGTCAGGACTTATCTCAATTCCCCTACAATTCCTCCCAGTCTTCTCGCAAGCGATCAGAGTTGTGCCGGATCCAAGGAATGGATCGATGATGATTGCTCCCTCATCTGAATAGTCCTGCAGGATCTGTTTGAAAAGACCCACTGGCTTCTGGGTAGGATGGACCCGGGTCTTTAATTCCTCTACCCTTTCTCCCTTCCTCGAGAGACCATTCCAAAGCCAGTGATATAATTTTACATTCTTGTCGAAGGATGTCCAGGCAAGTTCAGCATCTGCAAAACAATTACCCGAGTTCTCTTTATCCCAGATGAGCCAGCACCGGGATGGAGGAAGAAAGTCGGTGAAGTAATTTCCACCAAAGATAATTTTGTTTTTAATATCAGTTAGGACTTCAATCGCTTTTCTTGCAGAATCAATGGATTCATCACCCACGATAACTGGGTAGGATTTAGAGTCCACGATATGCCCTCCTCCAACCTTTCCAAATCCGAGTTGCCCCCCCCACCTACTTTTCCGGTGGACTTACCGGATACAATAGATACGCCATATGGTGGATCGGTGAGAACGAGAGATACCCCTTCTATTATTCTCGCTACGACTCCCCTATCGGTACAATCCCCACAAAGTAACAGGTGCTCACCCAACTGCCATAAATCTCCAGACTTGTCTTTCCATTTCTCATTCAGTTCAGCAGCCCGATCGATCAGGGGTTCAGCGTCTTGGTCAGAAGGGCCACATCCGCATTGAGGATTGTTTTTCAGAAGGTCGGCAAGTTCCTTCTCATCAAACCCGGTCAGGTTGATATCATAATTTTGAGTCTTTAGGTCTGATAACTCTCCGATGAGTAGATCGATATCCCATTCTGCTATCTCACCGAGTTTGTTATCTGCCAGTCTGAAGGCTTGGATTTGAGAAGGGGAGAGGTCTTCTCACCGGATCACCGGGACTTCATTCAGGTTCAGTTTAATAGCGGCTTTCAGTCGGGTATGGCCGGCGATGATCTCATTATTCTCATCAATGAGGATGGGGATCCTGAATCCAAACTCTTTGATAGATGCAGCAACAGGGCCTACAGCAGGATCATTCTTCCGGGGATTCTTTGAGTACGGGATCAGAGTTGATAATGGATAGTATTCGATTTGCATTTGTTACTCTCTCACCCAATGAGCTCAACATGGCCCCACACGGCCAGTATGAGAGCAGTGCTCGGATTGCATTCAGTGTGCCCTTCGAGTTCGATTCTTACATAGGCATGAAGTACAGTTGATGAAACAATCTCTCCGGTTGCTCCGTTGAACATCTCGTGCAAAGAGGTTTCTTTAGGGAACCGGAGTCGGGCAATCATCTCCTTATACTCCTGAAGAAAACATCATGAGAAGAATCCCTCAACCAATTTCGTTATTATTGCAGTGCAGAACGACCCTTCTATAAGCCCAACAAGGAGTATAATCCATTCTCGGTTTCGTAAGACCTGTTTTTCGTCCAGATTTGTTGTGGCCGTTTGAGATTCGATATGAGAATTTACTTTAATTTCCAGGTTATCAAACCGCTTCTCCCCATCATCGAGCCTGACTTCAATTTTATCGAGCCTTGTATCCCGCTGGCACTCTTCTTTTTTCTGTTCGATACTCCGGATCCTAGTTTCATGATCGGGTAAAATTTCCAGTACGGTATCTAATTTTGTCTCTATCCGTGCCAACCTCCCATCCAAAGACTCTTGATCTCCTGCCATTGATTACACACCCCCGGGCGGATTCGAACCACCGTCACCTGGATTAGAGCATGGTATGATAGGCCTCTACAATACGGGAGTACTTGATGTTGGGAGTCTCTCCTCCCTGTCACCGATGCTGCTATACCCCGGAGTTCTAGACCTCTTTTGTATCCAGCCCTGTACCTACGGTCGGCATTCCCCATCCCGGACCCGAACCGGGTTAATAACAAAAATAGGGTTAGTTTCCGATTGAATCCCAATTGAAGTTGGTATTTCCAGAGTGCCTAAACACTTTTGCACATATTACTCCAGATGATGTTTTCACTATACACCAACCAATTTCCCCACCGATTACAGTTCCAATCTTAACATCTGTCATAATTTTACAAACCGGGGGGATTTAGTCAGAGTAAGCCGGACTGATCTTTGGGTCGATGACCGGAATCTCTGACGGGATGTAGAGTTCAAAGATGTCTGACCGGGATGACTCGGTGAAGACCTCGTTCTCATACTTCCCGATGATGAACTGAATGGTATGGGGAAGTTCCTGAACGGTGACAAACCGCATGGGGTAGTCAACAGCATACGCTTCATTCCGTCCTTCGTCCTTCTC
>JAZDKH010000239.1:0-4147 GCA_043803325.1 Methanobacteriota archaeon
TCGGGATGGTTGAGAGTAGCATATGCAATTACTATTCCAATAATTGCAAGGGCCACCACCACCGGAAATACTCCGAGATAGGATCCGGTACTTGTCTTTACCAGACCTGCCAATTGGGGTCCCGCAATAGCCCCTGCCCCATATGCAAGAAATATCACCCCATAACACCGCGGATAATCACACGTCCCGAAGTAACTCGCCGTCGTAGTCGGAGCAATGGCTAGCCATCCACCAAGACAACCCCAGAGAATCCCAAACGCTATTATATATACCAATTCTGAAGGAGCCAGAACAAGAGCCAGTGATGCGATTGCGATCAATCCAAAGGAGATCATCGCTGTATTCCGGGGTGTAAATCGATCCGTGAGGGTTCCAAAAACCGGACGACCACCCCCATTAAAAACAGCAAAGAATCCAACCAGCATCGTTCCAAGGGCAGGTGTAACATGCGCTATTTCAGTACCAACCGGTTTTGCTATCGATATAGCCATAAGGCCTGCGAGACAGCCGATGAAATAACAGATCCAAAGCCCATAGAAAGCCTTTTTCCTTACCATCTCTCCCAGATAACACTCTTTCGCTACTACTCCCGATAAGGATTGAGATGGTTCCCATCCTTCAGGCTTCCACCCGGTCGGGGGAAACCGCTGCGGGATGGCGAGCAATACCGTCAGGATGATGAAAGTGATACCAAATATCCGGAAAGTCTCCATAACTCCCATTGATGCGATGAGACTCCCGGCAAGGTTTGCAGTGACAAACGCCGAGAACCCGAATCCAAGCACCACAAGTCCTACTGCAAGACCGCGGCGGTCAGGGAACCATCTGGCAGCGATAGCAACCGGAGCTCCATAGGCGATTCCAACCCCGATGCCCCCGATAACTCCATACACGAGATAGAGCATCTCTACCGAGGTAACAACAGAGGCTAACATCCAGCCAAGACCGGTGAGTATACCTCCGACAATGATGATCATACGAGGCCCATATCTATCCAGGTACTTTCCGGTTAGAGGCATGGCTATAGCAAAACAAGCGAGGAAGACAGAGAACGGCATTAAAATGTCGTTAGCAGTAATCTGCTGTCCCAGTGTTTTTGTAAAGTACTCAGTCAATGGACCGACAAAGACACTCCACGAGTAGATACTCCCTAGACAGAGGTTGAGAGTCATCCCCAGAATGATCAAAACCCATCTACCCTTTTCAGCAGCCATTCCAAGGATACGTAGATCAGATCCTGCCCCAATTATGGTTTCCATAATCGATTCACAAATTAATATAGGGAGGAATCAATCCTCCAGTGTTGAGATATCTCCGGGATCGAGGCCCATCTCTTTTGCCTTCAGTACCCGGCGCATGATCTTTCCACTCCGAGTCTTTGGTAATTTATCCATAAATTCAATGCCTGATGGCATGGCTATTGGCCCAATACTCATCCGAACATGATACATAAGTTCAGAGACCAGTTTCTGGCTTGGTTCAAACCCCTGTACCAGCATAACAAAGGCTTTTACTGCCTGTCCTTTGATTTCATCAGGAACACCGATAACAGCGGCTTCTGCAACAGCCTCGTGTTCAACGAGGGCGGATTCGACCTCTGCCGTTCCGAGGTTGTGCCCTGCTACAATGATGATGTCATCAGACCGACCGAGGATCATGATATATCCATCTTCGTCTTTGACCGCCAGATCACCCACAGTATAATAATTCTGAATCTGATTCCAGTACTTACGGTACCGTTCATCATTGTTGTATACGGTCCGCATCATCGCTGGCCATGGCTCTTTGATAACCAGAAGACCTCCCTGGCCAGCCTTGACCGGGTTTCCTTCTTTATCTACCACATCAGCAACAACCCCCGGGATCGGTAATCCGGCAAATCCGGGTTTCATCGGCTGACCGAGCGGAGTAGTAATCATATGCATGCCCGTTTCTGTCTGCCACCAGGTATCCAGAATCGGACATCGATTCTTCCCAATAACCCGGTAGTACCACTCAAAGGCCTCTGGATTGAGCGGCTCGCCGACAGATCCAATGATTCGAAGCGAACTTAAGTTATATTTGTCAGGCCACTCTTCTCCAACCCGCATAAACATACGGATTGCAGTCGGTGCAGTATAGAAGATTGAGACACCAAACTCCTCAATGATACTCCACCAGACCCCGTAATCAGGAAAATCGGGAGTGGTCTCTGTGATTACTATAGTCGCTCCGACAGAGAGTGGACCATAGACGATATAACTGTGCCCAGTGATCCAGCCAGGGTCTGCAGAACACCAATAAACATCGTTGTCTTTTATATCAAAGATGTATTTACAGGTGTAATGAGTCCCCACCATATATCCTCCACAAGTATGAACGATCCCTTTTGGAGATCCAGTTGTTCCACTGGTATAAAGGATGAAGAGTGGATCTTCAGAGTCCATCTCTTCAGGCGGGCATTCGTCACTGACTCCTTCCTGAATTCCGTAAAAATCTACTTCAATTTCAGAATACAACTCCAGCGGACATTTCTCTCTGCAGAGGACGATTACCTTCTCAACACTTGGCGCATTCCTGACTGCTTCATCCACGATACTCTTGAGAGGTATGGTCTTGCCTCTGCGTTTACCGACATCAGCGGTTATTACCACCTTGGCATTTGCATCCTTAATCCGGGAATGCAGTGCTTCTGCACCAAATCCAGCATACACGATAGAGTGAACAGCACCAATGCGGGCACATGCCAATATAGCTATGACATGTTCGGTCACGAAGGGCATGTAGAAACAGATCCGATCCCCTTTCTGCACACCGAGTTTTTTTAGTGCATTTGCAAACCGCATAACAGCCCGGTAAAGCTGTCGATAGGTGAGAACCTCCTCTATACCATCTTCACCACGCCAGATGATAGCGAGTTTATTCCGACGTCCATCGTTTACATGCCGGTCAAGACAATTTGCAGAGATATTTAATTTTGCACCAGTAAACCACCGGGCGTATGGGTAGTCCCATTCCTTTACCTTCCCCCACGGGGTGATCCAATCGAGTTCTTTCGCTTTGGCATCCCAGAATCCTTCAGGGTCAGCAAGGAATGCATCATAAGCGGCCTTATAATCACCCAGTGCTGAATTTTTCAGATATGATGGATCAGGGAGGTAGGTCTTCTTCTCAAGCTTAACATCAAAATCGTCTGTCATGCAACTTCTCCTTCAATAATTAGATTCACAATCAACCTGGGTTTCATTCTTGCACCTAATAGATCAATAAACCTGGCATATACCTGCACACCTGATTATGCATGCTAAGCATATGACAAAACGTATACACGGGACATATTTAAGATAACCCCTATGTCGTACATCTATGCATAAGAAAATTTTTCCGGAATTTTGAGGATTCGGTATTATTTAGCCTAAAAATAGGATTAATTAGAAACCATTTGTTTGATCATAGAATCTTAAAATGATACAGAACTATTTATTTATTTAAAAGACAGGTAATATGTACGACATAATGGGTTATCAAACACCCCTTATGTGAGAAATAGGCAGATTTGATGATAGGAGACTTTGAAGAGATCCGACGTATCCGGGAGTTGCTGATTGAACAACCCAGAGGGATGTCTATCACAGAGATATCCCGAGAACTCGGAATACACCGGACTACGGTGGCCAAATATCTGGACGCACTTCAGATGAAAGGGGAAGTTGACCTTCGCATCGTAAGTACCGCGAAGATGTATCACCTATCAACCCGAATCCCCTCCTCCGCTCTTACCGTGTTTACCAGAGATCCGTCCTTCCTGATTTCATGTAGGATGGTTGTTATTAAGGCAGCAAACGGAATTGCTGATACCCTTGGTATTCGTGAAGATCCGGTAGGGCGCACTCTCACCGATCCAGTCCTCACTCCCCTCATGCAGGAAGCGATAATCGGAAAAATTAAGCGAGCAATTCAAGGGACAGAATCTAATGCCGAATTGACAATAAATGTCCAGGGAATGCGACGATGGCTTTCTATATTTATTATTCCTACTGTTTGTGAAGATGGAAGACCTGGTTGCGCGGTGATTTGCAGAGATGACACCAGATTTCAAGAGGCGATTCTCAAAGCTGAACTATGTTCTGGTGAGGCAGATGCCCTGGCCACTGATCAGTCTGAGTTT
>JAZDKH010000240.1:0-3584 GCA_043803325.1 Methanobacteriota archaeon
AGTCTGAAATCGTTCTTAACGATTCAGATTTTTTTTACAGACGACCAGAGGACCCATATCCTCCAGAGCTCTTCTGCCGTATGTGACACGCGGGTCGCTGACCAGTTAGTACTCGTAAAAACGATACCATAACAATTGTTCAGAAAAGAGCGTTCACCTGTTACCGACACGCTTCCAAACACTCGTCCAAAAAAAATGATAAAATTCCTTACAGATATTAATTTGATTTTCTTGTAAAATTTGACGGGGCAGCTGGATTTTTCACTCTCGTACATCTACAGAACGAATTACGCTCACTGCTCGGGAGAGATGTAACCTTACCACATCCGGAGCTCTTCACCTATTCCTTCGAAGTTCCATCATACAGGATCTCGTATATGCCTAAAACCCATTCCGGTAATATGCATACGACGTCTTTGAAGCCATAGAAAAAATCCTATCTTTCCAATACTTCCTCAATTTCCTGGTAGAAACCTGCCATGTGGCCATAAGGCAGATCAATTTCTGTATACCAATACCTAAAGACAAAAAAATGATATGCTCTCAAATGAAGATCCTTCATGAGGAAATACTGGTTCCTGAATACATTTCCATGAATCAGAATAACAGAACATAATATGGATTCCACACTTACCGCAATAGAATTGCGTGGAACAATCAACGAACAATACCAGTTGCAACTGGATGACGTTATTCCAATTTCAGGCCCAAAACGGGTACGGATAATAGTCCTTTATTCATCTGATGAAGGGTATGAGGAAGAAGAATGGGTCCATGCAGCTATCCATAATCCAGCTTTCGATTCTCTCTATTATCCCAAAGAGGATATCTATTCAATAGATGATGGAAACCCTTCGATGATAAAAAATAGGGTTATTTTGGATCCATTTCCTTATGATGTTACCTGTTGTAGGACAGGTAACTCAGTCATCCTACTTCGAAGCCTGATTCCTGCCACAACACCGGAAACCCCAAAGAAGAAGATCAATACCCCAAGGATGAGGAGAAATATCCTGATAATCCCTGCCGGGATGATGAAAATGAGAAGACCAAGAATGAGGGAGGTGATTCCAATAATGCATCTGCTTGCAAACCCTTCAGGAACCCCGGATCTACCACGAAATACCCGGGACAGAAGAAAAGCGGCACTTGAGAACATCCATATCCCAAGCAGGATAAGTATAAACACGCTCCAGAGAAGAGGGGGGATGAGAAATAATACTCCCGAAATGACGATAAAACTCATCCCTTGCATGGTAGTATAATTCTTTTCTTTGAGGTCTGATGATACGAATCGGGATAAGATTGTGAGAATTCCTACCATAAAAACTCCAATAGGAACAATAAGTCCGGTGATATCCTCAAAGGCAATATCAGGGACAAAAACAAACCCAAATCCGATAACGATAGATAATAACCCAAGTAATATGAGATGATGCCAGGCATCAGCCTGTTTTTGAATCATTTCTCCGGCATCATACTGTGCCGGATCTTTGGTAAACGAGAAAATAGTAATAAATGTCTCGGCTATCATAAGAAGGAGTGGAGCGTCATCTACCAGATGAAGGACCGGATGGATCCTCGGATCAAACCGATCTAGATGAACTTTATAGTGAGTCTTTGTCTCATGAAGATGGTACTGACCGTTCCGATAACTTGCAATGGTTCCGGGAGTAGGGATATTAATAATGGATCTCTCCCATTCTGATCCAATAGCCAGTGGTATCTCACCTTTCGGTATGGTTACCTCCCATACTCCCTGATTCAAAGGATAAAGATGCTCCATAATGGACGTCATAGTACCTCTGGTGCTACTGATATGAGATAATGTGCATAATCACGCTTAAGGTTATTGATCTCATGAATTTCAGATATGCATCTAAAAGATAAATATCAGTTTAAATCAAAATCAGGATTATCGCGTGCTTATTCACCAGGAGGAAACCCCAGACCCTCATCTGATAACTCTTCCTTAAGTTCTAAATGTTTTCGCAAAAATCGTAGGATCATTTCAGACTCAGCCCAACGTCTGTCAACCTGATTGACCATCTCATCGATCAATTGTATCTGCTGCAAAATCTTATTTGCTATGCTGCGGTCTCCGAAGATCTCTGCATACCCGGAGATTACCATCAAAGGATTTCGGATTCCATCATTGAGAACTGCCAGTTGAGCCAGGTTCTGTTGAATCTGAACCTCCGCAGCGTCCCTTTCCCTCTCAAGTCTCCGTTGGAGGGTAACGTCCTGACCTTGTGCGATGGTAGCTATCGGCTGTTTTCCATCAGAACCAAAAAGGGTCGCTGAATTCCAGAGAACAGTTCTGATAGTACCGTCTTTATGCAGTATATCTATCTCCTTGATAACCCCTCTACCTTCATTCGATATCGCTTTAATCAGACTCATCGATTGATCTACTTTACCTGGAGGGAAAAGAGTCTCAAGGGTTTTTCCAATAACATATTCTGCAGGATGACCGAATAGAACTTCACATGCTTGATTGATGCGGGTAATTTGATACGTTGGATCCCAGATAATGATCGGCACTGTTGCAATAGTTATTAGATTCTCAAGGTACGAATTTGTCTCCCGAAGTGTTTCTTCAATCTTTTTCCGATCTGTAATATCGAGATTAGTTCCAAATACTGAAAAATGCCCATATTTTTCACTTTGTACGAGCTGACCCTGAGACTGTATATACCTCATCTCACCAGTATCCTGCCGAAAAATTCTGATATCAATATTATATGGTGTACCGGTCTCAAGGAGGCAGGATAATGTATCGCGTGCTATCATCCGGTCATCCGGATGAATGGCTTCTGTAATCTCCTGATAGGTCGGCTGATAATCTGGTGGATATCCAAATATTGACAATCCCTCAGTTGATGCGGTATATACTGAATTATTGAGATCAAGCGTCCAGTTTCCGATATGAGCAACCTGTTGACTTAGCTTCAGGTTAGTGAGAACTTTTTCAAGTTCTTTCTCAGCATACCTCCGTGAGACAGCATATCGTATCTTACTTGCTAACTCTGCAAATTCTGATTTCGGATCTCCGGTCTTCTGAATATAAAAGTCAGCACCGTTATTGAGCGCTTCAATAACAACCTCTTCCCGCCCTTTTCCCGTGAATATGATGAATGGAGTCGTATCATTATTTTCTTTTAAAATGGAGAGGAGTTCTATACCCGTTAACTTTGGCATATCATAATCAGAGACTATTACATCAAATTTTTTTTCTTTGAGAAGATTTAATGCACCTTCTGAATCAGATATTGTAGTGACTATAAATTCTCCTGAACGTTCCAGAAACATTCGACCAATATCGAGGAGCTCTATCTCATCATCAATAAATAAGATCTGATAATTACCCACCATTCATATTCCTTAAATAATATTCATAGAATTTAGTAATTTCCTGAAACGTTAACCAAATTATTTCATATATCTCAATATCATATGCAATGATAGTTTCTATATTCTCCTTAATAATTCTCTCATGTCAGGAGGAACCAGGACATAGGCCCCTTTTTTACCTTACAACACTAATAAGGAAATTAGAAAACAACCCATCCTTAAAATGAAAG
>JAZDKH010000241.1:0-5121 GCA_043803325.1 Methanobacteriota archaeon
GATAAAAAAGAAGAGGGGGTTTATTCTTTCAGAGTTTATTCACCACCCATTGATCTGTCCAGCCACTAGGACCGCTACCGAGTCAGGAGTTAGAATGTCACCCGTTCCCCAAACGAGGAAGATATCATTTTTGATACTGGCAAGGCTGTTATAGGATCCGTTCCACGTAAGGTTTGTCTGAATTTCTTTGTGTACATCTTCTTACAATGTTAAATTAGCGGTAATGTTATGCAATGTGATATCACATTTGGTTAAAATTTGTCAGAGTGATAGTTACCACTTACGTTCAGTTCTGATTGGTGCTATCAAGGCCAGAGAGACCCGTTTTCAGCATATATGCAGCGGTTTGCTTGTTATTTTAGTCATTACTAAGGAGAGGATGTATGTCAGTTTCTGGTAAAAAAGGATTTTATTATATATTTCGATGCCTCATTGGTTACAATACAGCAGGGGAAACACTATGGGTACCTATAACAATATCAGGGCGAAAAAACCGGAAGGAATCGAGAATAAACATGCATTTTTAATTGGTGGCGGGATAGGATCCCTTGCAGCCGCATTTTACCTGATCCATGATGGGCATATGGATGGGAAAAATATCACGATTTTTGAAAACCTGGAGATCTTCGGGGGGAGCATGGATGGATCCGGGGATGCACAAAAAGGTTTTCTCACCCGGGGTGGTCGGGAGATGGAGGAGCATTATGAGTGCAGCTGGGATCTGTTCTGCCATATTCCTACCCTTGAGGATTCTTCCCGGACCGTTTTAGAGGAGATGCGGGAGGTGAATATGATCGACCCGAACCTTGCTGCCTGCCGCCTGATGCACAAGTGCGGTGAAAAGATCGAACGGGACACCCTCGGGCTGAACGGTCACCATATCAGACAGCTGGAAAAACTCGTTATGGCCACGGAAGAAGAACTGGGGGCAATGACCATCGAAGAATTCTTCGACGAATCATTCCTTGCAACGGATATGTGGTATTACTGGCGGTCAATGTTTGCTTTTGAGAACTGGCAGAGCCTGGTGGAAATGAAACGGTATATGCACCGGTTCATCCATCACCTGCCTGGTCTTTCCCGGCTCCGGGGAATATTATTTTCCCGCTACAACCAGTATGAATCGATGATCCTGCCCCTGGAACGATGGCTTGAGGAGCAGGGGGCGGTGTTCCGGAAGAACACCTGGGTTATGGATCTCACCCTCGAGATCACCGCGGATACAAAGACCGTTACTGCAATACATCTGGTACGGGATGGCCAGGCCGAAGTGGTAAAGACGACAAAAGACGACCTGGTGTTCTTCACCTGCGGTTCGATGACTGAGAATTCAACCCTGGGTCGTATGGATACACCCGCACGGGTGAACCGGGAACCGGGGGCATGCTGGGAGCTTTGGAAAAAAGTCGCAGCCAAAGATCCATCCTTTGGCAGGCCCGATATCTTCTGTAGTGATATTGATAAAACCAAGTGGGAATCCTTCACCATTACCAGTACAGATTCCAAAATGGTAGATTTACTCCAGAAACTCACCGGCAGGGATCCGTATTCGGGTAAGCTGGTAACCGGGGGAATCATGACCGCTGTCGACTCCTCATGGCTGCTGAGCGTTACCTGTCACCGGCAGCCTCATTTTACCAATCAACCGAAGAACACCATTGTTCTGTGGGCATACGGTCTGCTGCCGGATAACCTGGGTGATACCATCGGGAAGAAGATGGAAGACTGCACCGGGGAGGAGCTGCTGCGGGAGCTTCTCTATCATATGGGAGCCGGAGATCAGACGGAAGAGATTATTGCTACATCCAGGGTTATCCCCTGCATGATGCCGTACATCACCAGCCAGTTCATGCCACGGGTCAAAGGAGACCGGCCGGATGTAGTACCCAAAGGGAGTGTGAATCTTGCATTTTTGGGACAGTTTGTGGAGATACCCGGAGATTGTGTCTTTACTGTCGAATATTCGGTGCGTTCTGCAATGATGGGAGTCTATACCCTGCTCAATCTTGATAAGCAACCACCGGAAATCTATCCCAGCCAGTATGACCTGCGGGTCATTGCCAAAGCTATCAAATCCATGTATGGCGACAAGCATCTCCCCGGAGAAGGGATCATCCGCCACCTGCTTAAGGATACCAGTATGGAGGGATTGATTTAACCGGGTTATCGAGCAGGTTCGTTCTTATTTCCAAAGACGCAGACAACCGGGTGATCCTTCTGATGATGCTCGAATGATGCATACTCCCTGATGAGAATCGGTCCGTCATCCCGGGTATATCCCGGGATGACGGACTTAAGGGATCCGGGGTAGGCCGGGTGCCTGATGTAGTGAAATAATCCGGTCTTTACGATGGCATGATCCTCCCTGGTATGAATCAGGGTGCGGAAATAGCGGCCCAGTGTTCGGATAGCCAGGAACCAGATGATGATTACCCTTCATTCTCTGCAATCTGAACGAGCGGTGTGAACTGGAATAGAGAGGATCTTCTCCCTTTTCCTTCCCGGATCAGTTCAATGATTCCTGCTTCCCGGAGTTTCTGCAGAATTCGTTTCACTGATTCTGTGGGGATCTCCGATTTTCCTGAAAAGTCACCAGAGGAGAAGATAGGTCTCTGAAAGAGGGTGTCAATCACGGCGATGGAATAGTGTGATCTGATTACCTGTGGGATGGTGTTCTTCATTTCTTCATACAGGGTTACTATCCGCTGTGCCTGGACGGTATTTCGTATGGCCTGGTCACGTATGGCAATGAGGAAATATGAGATCCATCCATTGAGATCTCCGGTTGCAGAGATGTTTCGGAGTCGGGAATAATACTCATCCCGCGTCTGATCAAAGTAAGAACGGTTGTAAAAGTAGGTGCAGGATTATTTTCCATGAGAGAGGCTGGGTCTCCATCTCTTCTTTTGCATAAGAGAGGGCTTTCTGGTAATTCATACCTTCTCTGATATCTTCTCGTTTTTCATCAGAGATGGCCGATGTTCCTGCCTCGAATATGAATACCTCACGCATAGTAGCCTAAGTTCCTTCAATACGCGACGAGATGACAGCTTCCTGGGTGATAAGCGGTGTCAGGAGGAGATCCGGATTCTGAATACTCCGGAGCAGGCCATCAAACCGGGCAAGTGCTGCGTTCGCACTTTCGATAAGGGTGACATGAGAGATCCAGTCGATATCTGATCGAGGAAGCGGATCCGGGATGAATGGTTCAGGGTTCAGGATATTTGTCATGAAAACGCTTCGCGTTTTCATATCTGGAAGCCTGAAACATAGGTTTCATCTACGTTTTTTTGGATTTGATTTGTGGGTCATCAGATATCTACAACAGGGGTTGTGGATCTAAATGATGTGTTTTGATACCGCACAGATTTCGGACCCGTATAAACCGCAGGTCAATAACCATCGAGCGTTTTCACTACCCTGAAAAACCTCTTTCTCTCCTGAAATCTTTTAATATTTTTAAAAGAACGATTTTTTTAAACTTTAAATCTATCCATGGTGGCAACCACCGCCAATACATTCGATAATATCATTAATCAGATTAATTCCGTGAATCAACTAATCCTCTTCAATTTTAATTCTATTGATTAACAGTTCTCTGCGTCCACCAGATGGAGAATCAAGTTGAGAAGCCCCTCCATCTCTGGCACCAAACAGCTTATCTCTATAGATTTATCTGTGGAAATCAGATCAAACGGACGAATTAGATGAACCATAAGATCATATGTTGGGTTATCAAGACTTCTTTTTGCTATATGATTTTTGGGAGATTCTGTATCTTTTTGGCCCTATATCGGGCCATAGCCTGCATAATTGACTGAAATAGAAGGGCAATATATACCAGTGACATCAACGCTTCTACCCTCTTAGGTGTCTTCAAAAAGATCGTATCTGCCATCATCGGACGTTTCAATCTACTAAAGGAACGCTCAACGACACCTTGGCTCTTATATTTTCTTAAAACCTCACCATCATTAAGTTCTGTTTCGGGTACATTTGTAATGAGAACAAACGACTCTTCTTTCTGTCTGAATTGTTCAATCCTTTCAGTATCGGGTATAATCTCTCGAATCTTGACTTTGAATACGGTGATAATCTCTATAGGTCGGGGGATCTTCGGTTTTTTTCCCCGGTATTTCTTCTCCTACTCAATAGAAACAACCTCAAATAGTAACCTGAACAGACTTGTCTTCTTGGTACTTTGGAAATTCTTAATGGCAGCTTGAGCATCAGGTTCACACTTGAAATCTTCAGGAAATGCTGAATTCGCTAATTTGATGAGATCATTTTTCTCAGTTTCGAGTTTATTCTCCACGTCACTGGTAGTTGATGTGGATTTAACAGCAATAAGTCGGTAATCTTTTCCTTCAATCGTCTCATGGAAACCACTACTGATCTCATATGTTGCACGATCTTTTACTGTGGTATCCTCACAACACTTTCCCTGATCCTCCCATGAATCACAGTTATACGCTTTCTTTCGGATGGTTGCTGACATCTTTCCGTTAAAGTTCGATGGGACGAGAGAGATAAATTTTAACGTTTTTTGACCTTTATTGATCTCCCGGAGGTTTGGGAGGCTGACCAATTTTGAATCAGCGATGTAGGTGTACAGGTCAATATCATCACCAAGGCTTTTTCGAAGATCTTTAATAGCCTGGGTATTCCAAGTGCTATCTGACTCATTTCCATCGACAGCACGGACAAATCGAACCACTCCATTTCCATCCACAATTAACCCGGTTTTTGTCTGTTTACGATTGGGAAGGTGGTCTTTGCTATGGCCCCATGTAATGATTAGTCCTTCAAATCCCATGATTTCACAGGCAGAATATGAGCCATACATCACATGTGAGGTTGTGTCGGAATGCAGATCCTTACTGTGCGGCATATCAAACAAATCATAAACCTGATTTATGATACCGTCAAGAAACTCTTGATTTCCAATTCCACCCAACCTTTCAAGGAGAGTTGCATACTGATCATCGGTGAAATCATCTGGATGAAGGGGTTGACCGAAGAGAAGAAACAGATAGAGACCTCGCAAGTGATCTGGAATTTTATAAAGCGGGATCCTCCCATCTTCAGCCAGGAAACAAACATAAATGAGGCTTAATGCAA
>JAZDKH010000242.1:0-3521 GCA_043803325.1 Methanobacteriota archaeon
ACCGGCGTTGAACTTGAACAGATGGGTGATGATGAACTCAGGGGGCGTATCAGTACCACAACCCTCTTTGCACGGGCGGTGCCTGAACAGAAACTGCGGATCGTCAACGCCCTCAAAGCGAATGGTGAAGTGGTTGCCATGACGGGTGATGGGGTAAACGACGCCCCTGCGCTGAAATCTGCTGACATCGGGATTGCCATGGGGGGTAGGGGAACTGATGTGGCTCGTGAATCCTCGTCACTCGTTCTTCTGGATGACAATTTCACCTCCATTGTTTCTGCAGTAAGAATGGGGCGGAGAATTTATGATAACCTGAAGAAAGCGATGGCATATATCTTCTCTATCCATGTCCCCATAGCCGGTATGTCACTCATTCCTGTGCTTTTCAATATGCCGCTGATCCTGCTGCCGGTGCATATCGTCTTCCTTGAATTGATTATTGATCCTGCCTGCTCCATCGTATTTGAATCAGAAAAGGAAGAGAAGAACGTGATGACTCGCCCCCCGAGGCACAGAGAAGAGAGACTGTTCACGAAAAAAACCCTCTCGCTCAGTCTTCTTCAGGGATTTGTGGTATTAGCCGTGGTTTTGATCATTTACCTCAATGCTCTCATCAGAGGCTTTGGTGAAGCAGAGGTGAGGACGATGACCTTCACCACCATCGTAATTGCAAATCTCTTCCTGATCCTGACAAACCGGTCATGGTCTGAAACGATTGTGAGAACATTACGCACCCCGAACAGGGCGATGTCCTGGGTGTTTGCAGGTACAATATCCAGTCTGATACTCGTCCTCTCAATCCCGATCCTTCAGGATCTCTTCAAATTTGGATCCGTTTCATTCGTTGATCTTATCGTATGTGTACTCGCCGGGGTGATGAGTGTCCTCTGGTTTGAATGGTACAAGTACTGGATCTCACGAAAAAAGGTGTAGGGATAACACCATTCAAGTGACCATGTCCACTAACCTATAATGTACTCATGAGATCATGATATCTCGATCTGATAATGTTTCCGTAAAAACTCAAGGATTTTATCAGATTCCATCCATCTGGAATCAAGCTGGGTGATCATCTTATCAATCCTTTCTACCTCATGAAGGATCTTCCCGGCAAAATCCGGGTTTTCAAGTTCAGAAAGAGTCAGGATCACCATGAGCGGGTTTCTTATGGTATCATTGAGAACTGAAAGTTCAGCAATATTTCGTTTGATCTGCTCAAGTGCCGCATTTTTATCTCTGGTCAGTCGTTTCTGCTCGGTTATGTCAGTCCCCTGGGCGACAACCCCCCGGAAGTCCCCATCCGGACCAGTGATATGAGCTGAGTTCCAGATAAGCGAACGGATTGATCCATTCAGATGCTGTATCGGGATCTCAACACCCTCTAGTCTGTCATAGGTCATCATAGTTTTCACCAGTTCCTCTGATTTTTCTTTGGACTCTTCAGGAAAGATGAGATACAGATCCTGACTTAACACTTCACTCCGACTCATTCCGGTGAGAATCTCAAATGCATGATTAAATTCAGTGATCTTACTAAGCTGATTCCAGACAATGATTGGACAATTTGTATGTGAGATGAGGTTTTCTAGAAACTCCTTTGTCTCTTGTAAATTATGTTCTATCTCATGCTCTTTTGTAATATCCTGAATAACCCCGATTACCCTGATCGGGATTTCTTCATCATTTGTGATCAGCTGAGCCAGCAAACTGATGTACCTGGGATCTGATCCATCAGCAGGATTAATGACCATCTCCTGGGTGTAAGGCTCTCCTTCCTGGATAAGTTTTACAATACCCTGGAGAACATCATGATATCCCGGTGTGTAGGTCTTGAACAGGTTATAGGGTACTAACCCGCTTTTTGTTTTTTTCATCCCATAAATCCTGAAAAACTCATCAGACCCGATGATGTCTTCTGATTCCAGGATCATCTCAAAACTTCCGGTCTTTCCTATCTGTTGAGCCATGGCGAGTCTGCGTTCACTCTGGTGTATCAGTGCCTCAGACTGTACCATCTGTTCCATCTGGCTACGAATCTCCTCTTCACTTGAAGCGATCTCTTCATATGATGCTGCTAACTCCTCATTATTACGGAACAGTTCTTCATTGATCTTTTGAATATGAAGATCTCTCTGTTTTTGTTCGGTGATATCCTGACAGACACCGATGAGTTCAATGGAAGCTCCATTCTCATCCAGGATTACAACCCCATTTGTGGAAACATAATGGAGTGAGCCATCTGGGTGAAACAACCGATATTCAAAAGGTTCGAAAATTTGAGTTTTGATCGCGTTGTGAAGGATTCTATCATGGGCATCCCGATCATCCGGATGAATAATGCTTCGGATCAGATCCAGATTTAGATCAATCATCCCAGGTTCGTATCCAAATATCCGGTATAATTCATCAGACCATGAGATCTGATCTCGGACCAGATCATATATCCAGCTCCCGACATGGGCGATCTTTTGTGCCTGGGCTAGCGCCTCATTTGTAACTTTTAATGCTAACTCTGATCGTTTCCTATCAGTAATATTCAGGAAAACAGTGGCAAATAACCCTTTTCCTGGAGAAAAAGCAGAAATTGAAAAGTATTTGTCCATTGGTTCAAAATATGTCTCAAAGAAGTATGATTCACCAGTATCAGCTACCTTTGCATACAGGTCAAGATATGGTGCAGGGCTTATTTGATAGAGATCTGAAGCGAGCTTACCTTTAGCCATCTCCGGGGAAAGACCAATGAGCGTCTCTAATGCAGGATTCGCATCAATGATGCGGTAATCAACAGGAGTATGATCAGAATCATAGATGATCTCATGCAGAACCATCCCTTCTTTCATCGTCTCAAAGAGGGTATGAAACCTGGACTCACTCTGCTTAAGGGTGAGAACCAGTTGATGGAGATCTTCTTCTTTCTGCATCAGCTCTTCAACACTCTCCGAGAGATCCTCTTCCGAAGAGGCTATACGCTCATATGCATGGGTGAGATCCATGTTCCTCCGACGCAGATCTTCTTCTGCCTGTATCCGTTTCGCTGACTCCTGCTCAATCCGATGATCGATCTGTGCTGAAATCCTGGATACGAACCACCAGGTAACAAAGATTGAACCAATAAGGAATACCGAGATGAATACAGTTCCATTGCTCTGAAAAAAATCTGCAGACCTGCTCATAATTACTGAGAGGATAATAATAGTCAGGCTTGTCAGAGGAAAGAATCTCCGAAGGAGGATTGCCCGGAACGACGAACCAGATACAATATTGAGTGGAATGGTCTTTGGACCGGCAGCAGTAATCAGACAGAACCCGGTCAGACAGGCAACAAATGCAGAAGTGGCAGATATAGGGATGATTTGAGTCCCGTAAAAAAACGGGGTCCGAAAGAAATAACTCAACAGGAATATAAAGGCAACAGTAAAGACCAGGGAGCCCAGAATTCCCGTCATATGATAATACCGGTTCTGGTTCTGATAATCAATTGTTGCCTCAATCAGAAGAACTGAACCAAATGCGACAGGAAT
>JAZDKH010000243.1:0-3224 GCA_043803325.1 Methanobacteriota archaeon
AAATAGTATCAAATAAATGGATTATGAGTGCGAGAGAGCAGGTTCTGTCTGAAAACAAGTGATTGGAGTGGTAAAACACCGTTGACGAATAATACTTTATCCATAGGAAAACCAGATTTAATCAGCCTAAATTGATATTTAATCATTGTAATATTACCAACATCTTTACATTGATCAGAATTTACCAGATATCGGAATTTGTACCCCATTCGACTACTCGAAGAGGCAAACCCAACTATCCCGACTCATACTGTCTGCATTACCGTCCGTTCGGAGCTGGTAAATCCACCGGTTGTAGAGGTGACAGATTCGGTCATGGTCTGGAGGAGTTTTCCTGAAGGGTCATACCAGTAACTACTTTGCTGGTCAGCGTTGTTCGTTTTTGTAAGTACAATACCGGTAGCATCATTCCTGGTTATGCTCACCTGTACCCCGGTATCAGGATCAGTATCTACCGTGCCTGTCCCTAAACCGGCTGCTTCCGGCGGGATAAATAGTCCGGCTAACTGGGATATCCCGCTGACTGTATTAATAGTATCAGTGGATGTGGTCACATCCTGATTGATTACATCCAGTTGACATATCACGAATCGGTTGGAAACTTCTCCAAAAGTCAGAATATTCTGCCTGCCAAAGGCCATTGGTGCACCGACTGCTCCCTGGACAGTGATCTCTTTCTGACCTGCAAACTGCTGCATACTTCCGGACCTAATAAATGAAGGTATCGAACCGTTAGCCCAGGGGATGATTACCTTCCTGAGGTTTTTGAGCTGGTAATATCCACTGTTCCCTGAGGTGACGGTAGTATCAACATACCCTTTTTGGATTTGTTCTGTTCCGGTATTTATGGTGTGATACAGAAGCAGGCCTGACTCCAGATCATAAACCATAGCCAGGGCATTTTTCTGGTCGCCATATAAGCAGTCAAACCTGATGGTTGCGTACTGCTCTCCATCAATGGTGTACGGGAGGTGCTGAATAACCAGAAAATTAGTAGAAGTATCAGGAATAGTCGCAAGTATTTCCGGATTGCACCAGAATGGACCATATCCATCAGGGCTGATCCCCCCGTTACTCATAAGCAACTTGTAGTTGTTATAAGGGGGCATCTCAGTGTAGATGGTATTCGTGGTTGCGGCAATCCCGTCTGAAAGACCTACAAGGTCGATCTGGGTGATTCCGTTTCCTACTTTAGCAGATTCCCCATCCACAGAATTTCCAAATTGATCCTCATATTTCGTGTAGAGAGCAACGTTACTCGTGTATGAGGCCCTTATCCCCTCCTCAAGCCATGATGGAGCTGAAACCTGGTTCAGTTCGGGATACAGGATCGTGAGCGGGCTCTCGAACCCACTCGGAAGCAAAGGTGCTGCGGTCACTGTGGCAACGATCAAGACACCGACAATATTTCCAATAAGAAAGATCCAAAGATATCGATGATATGTCATGGTTGTATACTGTAATGAATATCACTATAAATATTATTTACCGGTATTGAAAGTAATTATTAAGGGATCAAAAAGATAAATTTCCAATTCGGATATTTCCATATCATTAATATAAACGCTGAACGACTAATATCCATGGTACTGCACCCGGTACTGAAGGAAGGACCGGTAATTAAACTTGTGTTTGGAATTATCGTATTCATTTTTGCGATGTCAAATGTCATCATACTCTCTCAGACATCATCAATATATCCTAAAGAGACCGGATATAGTATTGGAACATTCACAACCGCAAAAGAAAATTCAACCTATTTCATGACTATTCAACCGGTTCTCGAGACAGGATTGCTCAAAGTGACAATCAATGAGCAACAGGACTGGTCTAACCAGTCCCGTGCTATTTTGAAGGTTCCTGCTGATGTAGAAAATATTTCCTTTCTTCTTATGCCAGAAAATAACTCAATGATTATTTCTGAGAAGATAGCAGAACAGACCTATTTAAACCGGGTTCCCTACCAGGTATATGAGAATCTCTCTCTTGCTATTGAAAAGGGGGGATTACTGATAATCAGGCCTGATCTCATAGAGAATTATTATGGAGTTGAATTTTTCCTGCCCCACCGGATTATTCACCGTTCCCGATCTCAGATCTCTCTCAGTATTCCACTATACTATGCAGGAAAAAGTATCCATACCGGCCTTCAACAAGTCACGCAATATAAGATCCAAATATTGATGCCAGAAAATTATGAACTCATCTCATCAGTTCCTTCTCCGGTCAGATTCCATTTTATTGGAAATAATCTTGCGATCTATGAATTCAACGTGGATGCTACTGCCACAGACCTGTTAATCAATCTTGAAAACAGGTTTATTACGAAAGATATTCAGAACATTCAGATTCTTCTCGCTACCTTGATCGGGTTCTCGACAAGTCTGATAATTTCTCAGTCCATTGAGATCATAAGTAGGAAAGAAGAAATAATTAACAAGAACCGGAAAAAAAAGGACGAACCAGAGGACAGAAATAAATAAAAGATCCCCATCTCTTTATCGCTATCTTTATCATCTTTTTGGGAGGCTATTCTGGGCTATATGAATAAAAAGAGAATAGTAAATGGCCCCCAGAGCAGTGTGTGGATCTGATATGACGTAAGTTTTCTAAGGATTCCAAACGTGAGTGGAGTGATGAAACCCGGTTCGAGGATCCCAAGATCGTTATTATCATCAGGATGGTTGCTATGAGCAGAGCATAATTCACCTGTTTTTTTAACATCTGTGCATCTTCTCCAAATACATCAAGGAAATGAACCTTCAGATCCGCTGCTGCCGAAGTGACGATAATAGTAAAAAAAAAATTTACTAAATATTACTCATTGAACTGATTCATACGAAAAGGGTATTTAAAGGTTGAAATAGTTCGTGGTAAAACGAGCAAGGTTAGATCGTATTACTAAATTGAGATATTCCCAATCATCAGAAACTAATATTCTGATTGATGTTTTTCAGAACGTACTCATACACCTGCTGGCTATTTCGAAGCATGGTGACGGGGACATTCTCATTCACCGAATGGAGGAGGTTCAGATCTCCCGGCCCATATACTATTACTTCTGCTCCATGTTTGCGAAGATACCGGGCATCAGAAGCTGCCTGGGAGACACCAGGCTCAGCATGAACCTGCATTACTGATTGGATTCCATCACACACAAGTCTGCATACCCTCCCGGGCGTACTGAAAGAAGGCTCGGCTGACTCAACAACATCAACGATTGC
>JAZDKH010000244.1:0-11301 GCA_043803325.1 Methanobacteriota archaeon
AGAGCAAGAGAATACTGATTGGCAGGAAAAAAAATATTAGCCTCAAAGAGATTGAGTGGATCTTCCATTAAAGCCCGGGTTGTCCATGCCAGTGACCAACAGGTAAAAGCTTCATCCCCCCCTCCAATCGTATCACTGACATGAAATGCCATGGGGTACGTTAGTAAAACAGTAAGGAGTGCATACAGGATGATGACGACGAGATACTCTATCAGGTGATTATTTTTATCGTGGAAAAATTTCATCAATAAAGATTGTCTCACCCGATATTAATGGAAAAGGTTAGATCTGACAACCCGACATCGGTTGTTTCCATCCTCGATACTACTCCACTAATTTACTCGTGATCCTTGGGGAATGCATAAACTCCATATTCATGGTAAAAGAAGAGATGAACAGATGAGTATTTAGAAAGAGGGGGAAAAATTTATACGAATATTATCTAGTACACCCTTATTTTGATATCTCGTCTCATTTCTCACATCATCCCCAAATGTCTGGTTTTGTAAATCAGGCCGGGCCTGCATCGCCATGATATACTTCTGCTTCACTGCCTCAAATTGTTCCGGAGTCATGCCAGCTTTTTTCTTTTCCATAAATCCGGTAAGATCAAAGAAGAAATATCTCCCATCTTTGCTCATATACGGAGTCACTCCAGTAAGATTGATGAAATTGTTATCAGTTCCAACGCCACCATCAGAGTACCCATACCCGTCGATGAGCAGGCCGGTAAACCCGGTGGAGAACAGATGTTCAATCAGAGCTTTAGGACCCAATATGCCAACTGCTGTTTGCCAGTTATCCCAGAACCGTCCTTTCATCGTTGGGTAACTCCATTTCAGGTCTTTAGTATGGAGATATGGTTTCAGGCTGTCAAGTTCCTTAATCTTACCTGGAGGAGATGAGTGAGGAAATCCACCGATATCTGGTAATATAAAGATAGAGGCCCCGGATGGCATGATCTTTTCAATCTGCGAAAAGTATGCATCCTGCGCTAAAAATTCCTGCTCCCGATCTGATCCAGCAGTGAGAACATATGAACCAGGAACCTGATCATACACGCCAAAAGTTAGAATTACAAGCAAAAGTAAGAGAAAAACCGGGCAGAAAAAAGGCCTCGTCCGATATTGTTCAAAAATGAGCTCTAGGAGGAGTGAAACTGCAAGAATTGCATAAAATGCAATAAAAAGGCTGATTCTGTTATATGCATGAATTTCAGGAAAAACCTGAGCAATTACCGCTGATATTCCTCCGATGGTTCCGATAAGGATTGCTGAAATGGTCAAAAGAGAGAGATGATCCATCATCAGCGTGCGGGTCGCAAATTTCATCTGGAGCGGTTTCCATCCCCTGATAAATACCCAGACAAGAAGCATGAGAAAGCCGATTGTGCCGATAATGCCGAGCGATGCACTGACATTCTCGTTCACAAGTGGGCGGTACATCGAATATTTCTCAGCAATATCAGCAAGGAAGGGAATATTATGTCCGGGAGCCGGGAGAATGAGCTGGATCAGTTTCAATCCATAGGTCTCTGCTTCAAAGGGGTATCGGTATCCCATAACAAAAGACGGGCCATTGAACAGACCATACAGGAGCGAGGGAAGTTTGTTCAGAATTGCAAATAGTGCAAGCAGCAATCCGGCTACAACACCGTTCAGTAGAAGGATGAGATCATACGATCTCGAGACTGACCAGAGAGTGGCAACACCGAGAAAGAGCAGCGCAAAGAATCCGTAATATGAATGGGTCGATGTAATGATGATAATGATGAGTGATATGATCCCCTTCGGGGTGAGACCCAGACGGTATCCGACATTTTTATGCTTTTTTTCTTTTTCCCGGATGAATAGAAGTTCTCCCTGACAGACCCAGAGGATAACCAGAATTACCAGCGGGATCATAAAAAATGCTGACAGGTTAAAGTGTTCGAGCCGGTAAAAATGATAAAACAGGAAAGAATAGAGAATACTTCCAAAGACAGCAACCGGATAGGTGATCTGCAGCTGTCTAAAGACGTACAGGGAACAGAGGGCAGTCAGGAAAAATCCTAGAATATAATAGGAATTCATCACCACCGCATAATTCCCAGAAAAGATACTGAGTATCTTCATTATCAGGATATCGAGATTGCTCCCAATAGCGTAATCATACATCTCCAGTTTATATGGCGCTCCGACCATCGGATTCTCGAGCCACCAACCGGTCTCTATCATCGTCTTTGTCAGGAGGTTATACTCAAGACCATCACCATTATAGGTAAAGGGGACATCAAATCTGACACCACTCGTGAGCCCAAGTGTCAGGGTCAGATATATCGCACAGAGAAGGAGTAAAATAGCACACCAGAGGATGGTCGTGCGTGATAGAGAAGAATGAATATTTCTGTTCACCATTTACCTACCGTAATTTAAAAAGAGATTTGAATCAAAGAGCAATATAATCTTTCATGTCAACGATATCAGTTGCTAAAAAGCCGGATATCCGGGATTATACCTGGAATTTGTATGTGTGCCCTGCAGGTATCGCAAATCCATGGCTTTTTTAGATCCAGATCATCAAGACAACGAGGGTTTGACATAATGCATCGGTCATCAGAACAGTGTTGCAGACCAAGAAGGTGACCGATCTCATGAGCCCCTTCGGTAACTAACCGACTGATGAGCATTCGTTCATCTGCAGGCAGATCCCAGAATTCATTCATGAGTCTTGCCGTCGAAACGACCGAAGATCCGGTAGTTGGTCGAGCAAGACCGAAGACATATCGTGAAGAGGGTTTGAATATATCATCATGAATGACAAGCAACAGAGGCGCACTTATATTATTCCTCCTTTTATATTTGTCAAGGCAGGAAAGGATAGCTGTCGCATCAAACTGTTGTCTGATTACCTGAAAACCATTATAAAGAAGTGGATTATTACTGACCAGCACCGGGATATCAAGAATCTGGGTTATCATTCGTGCTACCGGGATTTCAAGACCCTGAGGAGCCCCTCTATCCCAGAATATTTGGATATCCATTCCCAATACACTGAGCAATGAGCGGGTATAAACATATTGAGACGGCGATAGCAGGATTTATTTCCGGACGGTACCGCTCTGTCGCTGAAATAGGAACCGGGTACAATACTCATGCAGCTGAACTCATCAGCCGGGCAGGAGTCAATATTTTCTGTACAGATCTGTTTATTCCTTCAGGAATACGCATCGTGCCGTATGTACAATGTGATGTATGTACACCGGATTATTTCTTGTTTTCAGGTGTCGAGAGTATATTTGCAATCAGGCCAGTAGAAGAGATGATGGATCCCCTCATACATCTTGCTACTTTCATCAATGCAGATCTATATGTCTACCATCTCGGATTTGAAGGGTACAACTACCCCCACCGAATTATCAATTGCAGTGTTCCGTTATGCCAGTATGTTATCCACCAAAACTGAAGAGGGTGGACTGTGATGGAGATTTCTCTGTTTTCTCGCTCTTTTTTCCAGGTCCCTCACCTACATTTTCCGGCTCGGAATCTGTGCTGTTTGCTGGTTTGGAATACCTTTGGTCAGATAGATTTGTTTCTTCAGATTTTTTCTTTAATTCTTTCTTCCTAGCTTTTTGTGCAGCCGCAGCTTCTTCTCTCTGACGAGTTTTCTGCTCTCGTTCAGCAATCTTTCTCTTCTCATCTAGCAATTTGATGGTCGCTTTAGCGATATCTGAATCCTGGAGGAGCATATCTAATTGGTCCAGATCGAGTGAGAACTGTTCAGCATACAACTGCGGATTCTCTTGTGCGAGCAGGGAAACCGGCATGAGATAACTATTTCTGACAGTTCCGCTAGCCATGTGCATTGATCTCCCAAGTCGGGATAACAGTTGTTCACGCGCTGTTTTCAGACGTTTTCCTGTAGACATCCTCTTCCAGCGTTCAGGTGGCATAATCTTCGTAAATCCACCCGTTCCTGTAGCATTACTCCTCACCCCGAGAAGCATCGTAGCAGTAGCATAACGCCAGAGGGTATAGTATTGCGCCTTAAACGTCCGCCCCAGATATTCATCAGACCGGGAGACTGCCTGATATGCACCACAGACTGACTTCGGATCTTTAATCATACCAAGATTTCCTTCAATCCATTGAATCTCAGTATCCGGAGTTTCATCTACCTCATATGAGAGATCAATAATTGAACGCTGAGATTTCGGATTGAGGGTTGCAGCAACAAGATCGAAAATAGTAGCTCTACTATCTTTTCGTGATGTAGAAAGGCCTTCTCCAGTAAGTTCAGATCTCCCAATAGTAACGGCATACAGCATCGTCACGGCTGATCGGATATCACCTCCGGCCCGTTCTGATATGTCATTTAATGCTGATACTTCACAGGAAATTCCCTCTATAATGCAAATTTCTTTAAGCCGTGGCACAATTGAACGAGCTTGTAATGCGCGAAACTGCACTTTTTCGCATTGGGATCTGATTGCAGGATCCAGACCATACAGATCATTTGCTATCAGTATGATAGGCTGCGCTGCATGTTTGATGACATCTACGATGGCCCGTGCCCCGCCACGGTCTGAATTGCCCTGCAAATTATCGGCTTCATCAAGGATAATGAGCTTGCGACCACTTCCCGTGAGTGAACCGGTGCTGGAACTTGTCCCTGCAACCCGTTCAATTACTGCTTTTGTTCGCTGATCACTTGCATTCAGCTCAACCTCTTCCCACCCCATATCACGTGCAAGTGCAAAAGCGGATGAGGTTTTACCTATCCCTGGCTTACCATAAATCAGAAGAGGATCCGATTGAACGGTCCAGGTCTGCGCCCACTGAATCATCTGACGTATGGACTCTTTATTCCCGACCAGGTCTGCAAGATGCTTCGGGCGGTATTTTTCTGCCCAGTCCATACCTGATCCATTCAACATGGCACCAGATAAACCGCTCCACAAAAGGAAGGTCAAAGGAACCAGACCGCATTCACCAAGTAACTTAGTATATGAAAGTCACTGACCTCCCCTCATATTACTACTCAAATCAGACAGTTTATGTCAGATGAGACCGAAATATCAGTGAGCTTAGTTCCCATGGGAGAGTACACCTGTTCCACCGAGCTGATTGCGCAGGCGGTCAGAGAGTATGACGGCGTCAGACGGAAGAGTGAGATCGGAGAGATGGTCAAAGGGCTCAGGCTCGACTGTCCCGGTGTCATTGCTTCATTCGGCGAAGATGCAGCGGTCATAGAACACCGTGGAGATGCACTTCTACTTGCTGCTGACGGGATATGGAGCAGACTGATGGATGCTGATCCATATTGGGCCGGATATTGTGCAGTTCTCGTAAATATTCATGATATTGCTGCGATGGGAGGTCGTCCTCTGGCGATGGTGGATGTCTTCTCAATATCTAAAGATGTAATTAAAAATGAAGTCATCGCCGGGATGCGGGACGCTTCAGCACAATTTGGAGTGCCGATAGTTGGAGGTCACCTTCATCCTGACACCCCCTATAGTGTCATTGATGTTGCAATCCTTGGTGTAGCACCCCTTGACGGGGTGATATACAGTAGCACCGCAGAAGATGGTGATATCATAGTTGCAGCCATTGATCTAGATGGGCGAGTACACCCTTCCTGCTCACTCAATTGGGATAGTGCAACACTTCGTACACCAAGTGAGGTCAGGGCACAGATCCATATTCTCGAAGAACTTGGATCCCGTCATCTGGTTACTGCTGGGAAAGATATATCGAACCCTGGAATCATTGGAACGCTGGGGATGCTCCTTGAGGTATCAGAAAAAGGTGGGCTGGTTGATCTTGATTCAATACCAAGACCGGATCTGGATCTGCACCACGTTTCTTTTGAGCAATGGGTTCAGATGTATCCGGGAATGGGTTTCATCATAACCCTGAAAGAGCAGAACCTATCAGAAGTTGTTTCATTGTTCAAATCAGTTGGTATGACAGCGGAATCTATCGGAAGTGTTAATAATTCCCGGGAACTTCGATTAGTATCCAGAGATGAAAATACACGGGTATTTGACTTCTCCGGGAACGGGGGAATCATGCGCTTAGGGGCGGACCCTGGATGCAAACCGGCTTTATAGGTATCGGAGTCACAACAGATCCGAACCGGGTGATCGAAAGTATTCTCAGGTTTACAAGACCTGAAACAGTCATCTGTTATACTGATGAACAGATTGCTGAAAGTTACTCTTTTCCTTGCAGGGTAATACCAGACCCTGAACCTGGCCATCGACTGATAACTGATCTTATGTCTGGTGATCTGGCTGCTGCTGTCAGAGGGACACTCTCATCGAATAAAACACTGACAACTCTGAAAAAAGCCTGCTTCGTATCTGAACTCGAACGTATTGTGCTTCTTGAAACCATATCTGGAGAGAAGTTCTTTCTTGCTCCGGTTGGTGTTGATGAAGGATGGACTCTTTCACAGAAAATTTCACTCGTTCACAAAGGGAGAGAGATATCCAGAAGATTCGGACTTTCAGATCAGGTTGGAATTATATCAGGAGGGAGGATGAGTGATATTGGCAGACATCCGATAGTTGACCGGACCCTGGCTGATGCAGAACTGGTAGCAAAAGTTACCGGTGCTTCTCATTATGAGATACGACTGGAAGACGCGATCCGGGACTGTGGTATGATCCTTGCTCCTGACGGTATATCTGGAAACCTAATCTTCAGGACGATTCTCTTTGCAGGAAAGGGAGCCGCACATGGAGCACCAGTCGTGAATATCAGTAAAATATTTGTGGATACTTCGCGCGTTAACCCTGATTATTCAAATGCCCTGAGTCTTGCCGCTTCCATGCTCACATGAATTTTAAAAGAAAACCGGCAAATTATATCATTTTTTGAAAATTCAATTTTATCCGTCTGATTAGATTTCTTTGGATGAACTGCTCATAAAACAGAAAACTATTTCGATATCAGTGGTAAAACAGCAAAAAAACGGCTTAAACTCGAAATGTTTAAATAGATATCAATATACTTTTTTTTGAGGTAGAGGACATGGCAGACTTACCTATTGCAGCAGTTGTAAGAATCGCAAAGATGAATGGTGCTGAACGTGTGGGAAGCGATGCAGCTGAAGCACTCGTTACGAAAGCAGAAGAATATATTGCAACCCTTACCAAGGAAGCAAATCGCCTCGCTCAGCATGCAGGCAGAAAGACGATCAAGGAAGAAGACGTCACGATGGCAACAGAGAGTGCTTAAGGCATTCTCTCTTTTGTATGCTTTCTGAACCTTGCTATTGATAGTCAGGTAATTCTGTAAGGGCTTTTTTCCCTTATGTGGGTGACACTATTCAAACAGAAAATATCTGATAAATCGTGTATTATCGTCTGGTGTTACCAGTATCAGATTACTCCTTTTGTACTCGGAACTGATCCACTTATGTTCGTTATCCGGGTAGCATCATGAAGTGTTATCCCACATGCTTTGAATAGCGCTTCACAGAGATGATGATCTGATCTCCCGAATCCTTCAAGATGTAATGTGATGCGTGCGGTGGACACGAAACTTACGAAGAAGTGTTCAACGAGGTATGGCTCCAGAATACCCTCGATCGGTCCGATAAAATCAGCTGCGAAGAGACAGAAAGGCCTTCCACTTATATCGACCGCAACCATAGCCCTGGATTCATCCATCGGAATAATATTATTGGCAAATCTTCTGATACCTCTGGCTTCGCCGACCGCCTCCCAAAATGCGGACCCGAGTACAAGCGCGATATCTTCAATGGTGTGATGAGGACCGACGTGGAGATCTCCTTCTGCAGTTACCGCCAGATCAAACTGCCCATGTCGTCCAAATGAAATGAGCATATGATCGAAAAAAGGAATACCGGTGTCAATCCGACATACCCCGGTTCCGTCAAGATCAAGAACAACCTGGATACGAGTCTCTTTTGTTTGTCTGGATACTGATGCCTGTCTCATCGTGCAGCCTCCATTGCCTGCTTCAGTGTGATCTTCCCACTATAAAGGGCTGATCCCAGAACGATTCCTGATGCCCCGGCATCACGCAGGGTCCGGACATCCCGTGACGTGGTTATTCCACCGGCTACTACCACCGGAGCAGATATCCTCCGTGTCAATTCCTGTACCGGGGTATCTTCAATACCATTACACAACCCTTCAACATTCACATTTGTATAGAGGAGTGACCCCGCTCCTTTCTTAATAAAAATATCAGCCCAGTCGAGATAATCACCGGCCTGTCGTTCCCACCCATCAACAACGATCTGGCCGTTTCTCGCATCTACACCCGCCATAATTCGTTCTGATCCATATTCTTCTGACAGTGAGGTAAGGCAATCCGGATTACTAACTGCAAAAGTTCCAAGAATGACCCGATCTATACCTGTTTCAAGCCACGCCCTGGCATCATCAAGAGATCGGATTCCACCTCCAAGTTGAACTTCCACATCAGTGTTTGAGATAACTCTTCGTATCTGCTCTGCATTCGCTGTTGCAGAACCAAATGCTCCATCAAGGTTGACAATATGCAGAGCATCTGCTCCTTCAGAAAGCCATTGCTGTGCACAGGTGAGAGGATCCCCATATCTAGTTGCAGAATCCCGTTTTCCCTGCACCAGTTGGACACATAACCCACCAAGGATGTCTACTGCAGGAAATATTTTCATACCAGCTCCTTCAAGGAATGAGTCTTTCTATTGACATTACCAGAATGTCCCGGGCACCAGCCTTTTTTACCCGGTTTATGAGTTGATAGACCTTTTCTGCATCCACAACAACATGGACTGCAACCATATCAGGCCGGGAAGCAACTTCCATCACCGTAGGACCACTCATTCCTGGAATAATCTCACGTACCTGGTCGAGTGAGCTGCGATCAACATTCATCATCAGATAGCATTTCCCTTTTGCATTGATGACACTCTCAAGAGCCAGATGAATCTCATCGATCTTTGCCTTTTTCGTGATGCAGGATTGTTTATTCGCGATAAGAAAGGTGCTGGTCTCTAGAACAGTATCGATCACCACAAGGCGGTTCTGCCGAAGAGTAGTCCCTGAACTTGAGAGATCAACGATGGCATCTGATATACCCAGATGCGGTGTGGCTTCGCAGGCCCCTCCAACAGGAATAATCACCGGTTTAATCCCGGCCTTCTTAAAAAATTTGCGGGTTATTGCAGGAAACTCGGTCGAGACCCGTTTCCCATTAAGATCAGAGGTTTTTTGTAATGGCGAATCCTCCGGAACTGCCAGAACAACCGTGGCCCGGCCAAATTTTAGATTCAGGAGCTCTATAACATCAGAACTCCGCTCAATAACCATATCATGGCCGGTAATACCGAGATCAGCAACCCCGGTTGCAACATATTCGGGAATATCTATCGGTCGTGCATACAAAATCTCAATATGGGGATCACGGGTCCGGGCTACCAGCGTTCGATCGCCATTTTCCAGAATGCCAAGGCCTGATTTTTCAATAAGATCCCGAATTGGTTCTGATATACGCCCCTTGTTCGGAATGGCCAGTCTTATTATCGGTAAGTTATCAGATCCAGAATCCTTATTCATGGTTAAAAGAGGGGATGTTGCCATCAGAAAGTCTTTAATTCGCCTCTGATGATGCGTTCAGTGATCGAGGTGATGTTCTCAAGACCTGAATCGATAATCTCAAACACGTCCTTCTCTACCTCTTGCAGAGTAACAGAGGGTTGTGGAATGATCTGGACACTGGCGATAAGCGGTTGATCGATTGGCATCCCTATCTGGGAGAGCAGGCGGACCTGTATCTCTGCAATGCCGTCAACCTTCTTCACACATTCATGGGCAAGTTCGCTAGAGAGAAGATTATATATCTTTCCAATATGGTTGATTGGATTCTTCCCTGATGTCGCTTCCATGCTCATCGGACGGTGAGGGGTAATGAGACCATTTGCCCGGTTACCACGACCGACAGAACCATCATCACCCATCTCAGCTGATGTGCCGGTAACCGTGAGGAACAGACTGCACTCATGATCACAGTCGGCAGTATTGACCGAAACCTCTACTGACCTTCCGGTATATTTCTTTGCGATTGCGGTGGCCTCATCCTGCAGGCGGGAGCGGTAATCTACGTACTCTGAGAGCGATGAGACATACCGGTCAACCATAGCGCAGCAGATCGTGAGATTGACAGAGTTACCCTGACGAAGCCCCATGATCTTGATGTCCTGCCCATATGCCGGATATTTGGGCCTGAGAGTATTATCAATATATGAAGAGATCTCCCGGATACAGGTTTCAATCTCCGAGAACGGTGCAAAAGAGACCCCAAAAGAGGTATCATTGGCACGAGGGATGGTCCCTTCTTCTGGCCTGAACACATCCCGGAGATCTGTTGATCCGGTCCCAAGGCGACAGTCCATGATGATATCACGATCAAAATTCAGTTCTGGGAGGATAGTTCGCATATAATCCTTTGCAGCCTGAAGTGCAATCGGTTCTGCCGGGATTTTTTGCCCGTCAAACTCCTTTGTTGCCCGACCGTCAAGGAGAACAAATATGGGCTTTAATATTTTTCCGCCTCCAAAGGCTGGCTGTGATTCTCCAGCCACAACCTCGCCCTGGTCTGTATTGTGATGGAGAACGCCACCAAATTGATCAATATAGTTTTGACTCAGTGCACGGCTGACTGATTCTGCGATACCGTCTGCGATACTGTCCGGGTGACCGAGACATTTACGCTCTACCAGTTCAATCTGCTGCTGTTCAAGAGGGGTCTGGTTCAGAATATCAATTGCAATGTTTCTTTTCATCTCAAACCTCGGAGACTAGGACACTAACATATACCGATTTAGCGGTACAGAGTAGATCATTATTCGTGCTTTAGAGAATAATATGTTCACATCGACGCACTCTTTCATATCATCAGGCAGATATTCACTTCAAACAGGCGCATACGAAGCTCAGATAAATATTGATCTCAAATTATGGTAGAATTAGAGATAATCCAGGATTTCTCCAGGAATTGTGAGTTCAAACCTAGCCCCAGATCCAGGAACTCCGGTCTCGATGAGAGTTATCCCAAAGATACTGAGAAGCTTCTCTGCAAGAAATAACCCAAACCCGTCTCCGGTTCCATAACCGAGATCAAAGATCCGGGTTTTTTGTTCTACCGGTATACCAGAACCGTTGTCTTCCAGAGAAAGGATACCCCCGGAAGAGAGCTGGGTAAAGCGAACCTCAATTTTTGTCGCATCAGGGGCATGAGTTACGGTATTCTCGAAAATTCTGATAAGAGCCTGTTTAAAGACTTTATCGGCAAAAATTCT
>JAZDKH010000245.1:0-5265 GCA_043803325.1 Methanobacteriota archaeon
GGATTGACAAAAAGATACAACCCGATGAGAAAACTGAGCGCACCGCTCAGTCCTGTTAAAATGCGGTGTTTTTCCCAATTTACTGAAACAGCATAAGCAATTGAGATCAGGCCATTCACAACCAGCCATAATGCAATCAGATATCCGATTGCTATAGTTGCGACATAGGGAGAAAGGATTGCGAGAAGACCGATAACAATGCTGACCAGACCTGAACCAAAGAGAAACATCTTCGGCATTCCGCCCTCTGCTGAAAGGCCAATTCCTGCGGTCAAAATACCAAATATGAGAAGTATTACACCTACAATCAGCACTAAAAAGTCAAAAACCGCTCCAGGAGCAGTAACCGCCACCAATCCAAACAGAAGGACAATGATGCTTATGACCACTGCCAGAATTCTATCTAACTTCATGATAATATTAAATCGTAAATTGACAATGATTAATATTTCTCTTATCCCAGGTGTTTATCCCATACATTTTCTCCGTTCGTGCCAACTGGCTGATGAAAAATGGCTTTGGAGAACTTACCTGATACCCAATAACTGGTGATGGAGATGGATCTTCATGATGTGGCAGGAGGGTGCAACGAACCATCTTCAACTTGACTTGGCCAGGGAGTCAGACATATTGAGATAATACAAAATTCCCTGCTTTGACCGATTCGAGAAATCCCCTGCCACTCATTGCGACCGCAAGCATGATGCAGGGGCCGAGGAAAAAGATAATGTCGGTTAGGATAGGGAGCGAGAAACGATCTATGATTGAATGTTTCTCATCTGACATAGAATGATCTCTCCGGGTCAATCAGAATTATACTTAGTAGCAATGTATGCATCATCATTTTTCAGGTATATATTGTCCCAATCTGCTCTGTTAAATATCTGCTATTCTGGTTTAAAATCGACAATACCCGGGTTTTACTCCCAACCACGTCTTTGAAAAATGTTAATTTAAGGAATATAATAGCAAAATAACTGCGAAGTGACTGTTAATATGATAACAATAACCGGATAAGAGATCATACGTATAGCCCAGGTATTGAGTCCGGTGCAATTATACCAGATTTACAGATCCTGATACACTGTTATCCGGCCTCCCGATTTCGGGTTTCGGAAACGGGACATATCAGATAAAAAAAGACTTGTAGCCAGGAACCTGATGGGGTACAATCAGGAGGATGGGAATGATGGTGAATCCATGTCCACGAATCTGATGGAACGCCGGGGGGTCATCCGGATCTGACACGTGTTGTCTGGTGGGGTTGATGTGTCTGGTAGGTGATCCATGAATACAGTCTGGATGGCACGTGGGTCGAACCATCCGATGCACCAGTTGTAAAGAGACCGGTTTTCACCGGCCGGATCGCACACCCGGAGACCAGCGCAACACAAATCACGCAGAACATGGTATTTTTTGTGGATTATCCCAGCCACAAGTCTTCGAGGCAACACTCCTGATATCCGGGGGCATATACCTCTGAATCATGGGTCAGTAGGCTGGGGGTTAAAGCTTATCCTGGAGCAGTTAATTATCATAATTGATTGATAATTTGCTGGATATACGCTATCGTAAATTTACCTTGAAAAATTTCTCTGATACTAAAATAAACAGATACGGTTGATTATCAGCAATAATTCGAAAATTTAAACTATTTTTCAAAAAATATCGCAATTAGGTCATCGATACCTAAATTGGACATAGAATTATGCATAAAAAGGTAAAAGCCATAAAGGAGAACCTGATATCAGATAGAGAACAAATTCACGAAGATCATACGTATGCGTGTCTTGAACCGATGAACATCACAATCTACTGAACTTATTAAAGGAGGAATACTCCTTATCCCTTAGGACCATGGGGAAAAGGGATGAAAAAATTAACTCATCCCTAAAACATAAAAAAATATAGATTTTATCCTTTTATCAATGATTTAATCCGGACTGATGATGCATCGAGGATATTCTGCATAGCCTCCGGAGTACTCCCTGATGCCAATATCTGTCTGATCGACTCTTCACATAGAACGCGAACAGCTTCAGAATTTTTCCCCTTCACCGTGGTAACTCCCATCCTGATGCTCTCAGGAAATGCCCGGTTGAATGAGTTCATACTCATATAGGGGAATGAATCAAGAACTGAAACAATAGCAGGTTGGTGACCAGATGAAGCATACGCGAGTTGCTCTTCGGGTGAGTAGAACCAGGTAAGGAACCGGATAGCATTATCTTGAGACCCATCCTGGATCAGTCCAATCCCATCCATCGAGACAGTAATTCCCCGATGGGATTCACCCGATATTACCTGACCTGGAAGAGGTATAACTCCAATAGATAGATTATTTTTACCTGATTCATTCAGGATATCAGGGAAATAAGAAAACCAGGTGACTGCCAGGGCAATCCTGCCAGAACTGAATGCCTCCTTTACTTCTTTATCTCCCCAGGTCCTGGCACCCACCGGGGTGCTGTCAGAGAGGTTCTTAAGCATTGCCATTGCAGTGAGAGTTTTGCTACTATTCCATGTTCCTGATACGTCACCTGAAGATCGATCCTCAACCCCGGATCCATATGATGAAAGAATGCTAAGCCATGGTGAAGATTTTGGATCTGGTCCATCAAGACCGGCAAATCCGATACCAGACATATTTGCCTCATTATGAGAGAAAAAACTGGTTATATCTGATAATTCATCATAACTACCAGGAATCCCAATCGGGTACCCATATGACAGACAAAAGGCTCCAGAATTTGCCGGATCATTAAAGAGATCAGTGCGATATAAAATACCCAGAGCATCCTGAGAGAAGGGAAGAGCATAGATGTTCCCAGATCGATCCGGGTATTCTCCAGCGAGAACAAGCGTAGGCCTTTCGAAGAGAGTCCAGTTCACATCGGTACTGGTATTCAGCAGTGGATTTAATCGGGCAAGTTTGCCTTCTCCCGCAAATACGGGAATACGAGCAATATCAGCAAACAGAAGATCTCCCCGAAGAGACATAGATGAATTTGGGCTCCATCCTTCAGGGACGGACTGAACTGAAACCGGAGTTCCGGTCTTATTCTGGTACCGTGAGGCAAGGTCCCTGATCGTATCCATCTGATTCTGATCATCAACCAAAAGCGTAAGAGCAGCAGAGCCGGGAGCGCCACTGGAAAGATCTTTCTCAGTGCACCCACATGCCATGAAACCTGGCAGGAGTACAAGTACCAGAAGTGCAATTATAAAAGGACTCCCTGATTTAAGACCAGCCTTTTGGTTTATCGTTTCATAAAGCACAGTATTTTTTCCACTATTCGATTTTTGTTTATTCATTTACTATTTCACCCTACTATCAGATGATCGATCAGAATACGCAGCCCAATTACCATGAGAACCAGACCGCCGATTATTTCGGCTCGGGAACCAATTAATGCTCCGAAACGGTCACCAATCCAGAAACCAACCCCAGACATGAGAAATGCCCCGATGCCAATAGCAAGAGCAGGAGTCAGGATCTCAACCTGAAGCACGGCAAACGAAAGACCGACTGCAAGAGCATCGATACTCGTTGCTACAGCAAGTACAAGAAGGACGCTACTCGAACGAAAATCTATTGATTTTTCATCCCCGTCAGAGCGTCCTTCCTGAATCATCTTCCCACCGATGAGGGCAAGTAGTCCGGCAGCAATCCAATGATCATACGGCTCAATCCAGGATATGAGGAAAGAACCTCCAAGCCAGCCTAAAGCAGTCATACCTGCCTGGAAAAGTCCAAAAAGAAGAGCAATCTTCAGAATAAAAGACAATCGGCCTTCCCTGACTGCAATTCCTGCTACCACACAGACCGCAAAACAGTCCATACCAAGACTGACAGCGATCGCAATGATACTGCCCGGATCCATGTGATTTAATCCATGATCATGCGTGGAGCATGAGAAAGACGATTATCCAGTCTCGCTGCCGTACTAAACGCGAGATCAGCCCGATCACCAAGATCCATTGCCGTCAGGATAACTCCTGCATTAAACCAGACCTTCGGCATCGTAGGGAATCTGATAAGAGCTTTTTCTATCGCAGTAAGAGATGATTCAAGGTCTCCGGCTTTGAATAGGAGAACAGCCAGATAATGCCATCGAATTGAACAGTCATCGAAATCTTCAGGTACGAGGACGAGATCCCGTAATGCTTCACTATTCATCCCGAGTTTATAATGAATAAAACCCCTGCGGAAGAGATATTCCGGATTACCAGGATTCTGACGTATAAGGACCTCAAAATCAGTCAGAGCTGACTGATAATCAGCAGCGTCCAAGTGACACATTCCCCGGTAATAGAGAATATCAAAGTCACCAATACCACCCCCGATGGCCTGGGTAAAGTAGCGACAGGCTCCCCTGAGGTTGCCGTCCCGATACATCTTCAGCCCTTCGATATAAGCCTGTTTTGCCGGGACTGCTCCCTCATTACTCATTCCAGATTGCATGAACCTATAGTACTGTACGGTTGTTTCTATATGGTATATCCTCTAGACAAAGAACGATATATACGAAAATTGATATCTTAACCAATAATATAGATTTTTAGGAGGAAAAGAACCGTTAGACCGGTTTTCAGGTCACTGTTTTAAGTACCCGAGAAAGCCGATCCATCCCTTCTAATATTTGATTCTCATCCACAGATGAGAAATTCAGACGAATCGTATCATCCCCACCACCATCTACATAAAAAGGGAGCCCTGGCATCACGGCAACCCCCTGCCTTACCCCTTCTTCAAATACCTGCATCGAAGATAATCCGGGAGGGAGGGTAACCATAAGGAACATTCCTCCTTCAGGCTCAGTTATCCCAATTCCTTCCGGAAACTGTTCATTAACGATATCAAGCATCATCTGACACCGCCTCTCATATATCCGCGTATTTTGCCGGATCCGTGAGTCAATATCAGTTTTAGTAAGATACCGGGTGAGCACCATCTGGGCAACAAGGTTAGAATGGAGATCGGCCGCCTGTTTCGCCCGATTGAACTCAACGATGATCGGTTCAGGTGCCCATATCCAGCCACATCGCAATCCCGGAGAGATCGTCTTTGAGAAAGAACCAGTCATAATAGTCTGATCCGGGAGCCATCGCTTCACCGGTTGCCTGGGCTTCCCATCAAAGAAAAGTTCTCCAAAGGCATCATCTTCGTACATGAGCGTGCCGGTTCCATCAAGTATCTCTGCTACTTCCTTCCTGTATTGAGCTCCCCAGGTCACGCCGGATGGATTTTGTGAGTTCGGAATT
>JAZDKH010000246.1:0-3305 GCA_043803325.1 Methanobacteriota archaeon
TACTAATTTTACTATTGCCGGTTCAGTTGGCCGTTTTATAATTCCGGCATCGATAAGTGACCGTGGCGGGTGAGTCTCTGATCTCCAGTTGGTGTACCCCTCTACAAAGTCTATCTCAACAACATGCCCCCGAAGCCCGATGGTAGCGGTATCTCCGAACTGATAGAGGCTGACTCCACTCTCTTTTTTCTGGGATATCTTCTCAGACTCAGCGAGTATCTGGGCAATACGATTCGCAGCGATGTTCTTTTCAGCAATGATCAGATGCATATGACTTCCTGGTCGGCTCCTATTTCTCTTTCGGTCCGTTTCCAAGTTCTTCCCGAAGAAGTGCGTTAAGATGTCCGGGATCAGCCCGTCCACGGCATTTCTTCATAACCTGTCCGACAAGGAAGTTTAGAGCAGGTCCTTTTCCTGCATGGTAATCTGCAACCGGTTGTGGGTTCTCGGTGATGACCTGCCTGACCATGTCAACTATCTCGTCTCCCCCGGTTTTTGCTAGCCCAAGTCTATTGATAATAGACACCGGCATCTCTGGTGTCTTTCCTTCTTTTATCTGATCCAGGATGGTACGCAGAATTTCAACCGCACTTTTGTCAGTTATAGTGTCTGCTTTTACCAAAGAGATGAGTTCAATGAAATGCCCTGCTGGCATTACATCGATAGAGAAATCACGGTAGTTGAGTTCTCCAAGGAGGTAGTCAGATGTCCATGTTGCAGCTAGGCCGGGATCTGATCCTGCTACAGCCTCATAAAATTCGGCGAGTTTGAGTCCGCCGGTGAGTGTTCTGGCATGTTCAAGAGAGCAGTTATACTGTTTCATGAATCGCTCCCTCCGTGCATCAGGGAGTTCTGGCAGAATAACATTATCGAGCCAACCCTTCACCCGCATCGGCATGAGGTCTGGTTCAGGGAAGTATCGGTAGTCGTTCTCCTCTTCTTTGCTTCGGGAAGAGGTGGTTACCCCGCGAGCCTCGACAAAGTGCCGGGTTTCCCGTGCAACTATCTGACCTCGCCTAATGACATTCCGTTGCCTCGTGATCTCAAAGGTGAGTGCCTTCTCAACTCCTTTATATGAGGAGATGTTCTTGACTTCTACCCTGCCTGATCCTTTGAGTGAGATGTTAGCGTCAACTCTGAGTGACCCTTCTTTCTCACTGTCAAAGACGTCAAGATACTCGAGTGTTGCCCGGAGTTTGTTCAGGAACCGTCGTGCTTCTTTGGGTGATCGAAGATCCGGTTCAGTCACTATCTCAATGAGTGGGATTCCTGCCCGGTTATAATCGACAAGAGTATACTTCCCACGGTCAGTAGTGCCCATGTGCACCGACCGACCGGGATCCTCTTCTATATGGACCCGGGTGATCCTGATATCTTTCTCTCCGTCTTCACCCTCTATCAGAAGTTTTCCCCATTCTGCAAGAGGTTTATCGTACTGGGTGATCTGATATGCTTTGTTGAGGTCAGGATAAAAGTAATTCTTCCGTGAGAAGTCACACTCCTCAAGCACTGAACAATTCAGCGCTTTTCCAACCCGCATCGCAAACTCAACCACCCGTTTATTCATCACCGGCATACTTCCTGGCAGTCCCAGGCAGACCGGACAGGTATGAGTGTTGGGTTCATCTTCTCGAAAGTCTGTTGAACACCCACAGAATAATTTAGATTTTGTATTCAACTGGCAGTGGATCTCAAGACCAATGATAACATCGTCGTGCTCCATCAGGCTGCCCCCTGTTCATAAGCATATGCAGCATCGATAACCTTTTCATCCTCGAAATGTCTCCCGATGAGCTGAAGACCGACCGGCATACCGTCTACTCTTCCGCACGGGACAGATATTGCCGGAACACCGGCAAGGTTTGCCGGGACGGTGAGGATGTCAGCGAGATACATCTGGAGTGGATCTGACTTTTCCTTCAGTTTGAACGCGATGGAAGGCATTGTAGGTCCTGCAATAAGATCAACATCCTGAAACAGGTGGTTGAAGTCATCAGTTACCATCTGCCTGGCTGTCTGGGCTTTGTGGTAATATCTTCCAAAGTAGCCGGCAGCAAGGGAGAAGGTTCCAAGAATAATTCTTCGTCTGACTTCTTTCCCGAATCGTTGCTGTCTGCGATCGGTAAACTCCTCATGCCAACTCTTGCGCATCTCTCCACCGGGACCATATCTGATGCCATCAAATCTTGCAAGGTTTGAAGATGCTTCACTGGTGCAGATGACGTAATATGCGGCAAGAGCATGGCTCATGGAGGGCATCGTGCAGGGGACCAGTTCTGCACCTGCTTTCTCGAGTACTCCTAATGCACTCTTCACAGTCTCGGCAACAGAAGTATCCACACCTTCTCCGAAAAACTCGGATGGAAGGCCGATACGGAGTCCTTTCACATCATTCCTTGGTGTATGAGTATATGGCCGATCAACGGAGGTAGAGTCGCGGTTGTCATATCCTGCGATGACTGAGAAGAGCCGGGAGACTCCGGTTACATCTTTTGCCATCGGTCCGATCTGCTCAAGAGAGTTAGCATAGGCGATGAGCCCATATCTGGAAACCCTGCCATATGTTGGTTTCAACCCGACGATTCCACAGAAAGCTGCCGGGCACCGGATAGAACCACCGGTATCTGATCCGAGAGCCATGTCACAGAGTCCTGCTGCTACTGCTGCTGCTGATCCGCCTGATGATCCTCCCGGAACGCGACCTGGATCATGCGGGTTGAACGTTGGACCGAATGCACTATTCTCGGTTGTTGTTCCCATCCCGAACTCATCCATGTTCGTCTTTCCGATTATGGCAGCGCCTGATTCTTTCAGGAGGGTAATTACATGCGCATCATACGGAGGAATATATCCTTTCAGGATCGCTGAAGCACAAGTAGTCTCTATTCCTTTAGTCGAGATATTATCTTTGATTCCGATAGTGACCCCTTCAAGCGGTCCTTCTGTGTATTCAACCTCCGGAATCGTGGTGATGAATGCCTTCACCCTGTCAGAGGGGGAATATTTCAGGGTTTTTACCATCTTACATCACCCGCGGTGCTTTGAAGTATCCATTTTCTTTTTCTGGCGCATTTGCCAGGGCTTCCTGTTGACTGAGGGATGGGGTGATAACATCATCCCTGAAGACATTGACAAGGCCCCGGTCCACGCCACTTCCCTGAGGGAGTGCATCAAGGATCTCAAAAAATGTGAGGATCCTGGAGCATTGGGTAGTGAATTCCTCAAGCTCATTCTCATTAATACCGACGTCAGCTAATCGTGCTATCTTTCTGACATCATCAGCTACTACCATTGTTTTTTATACC
>JAZDKH010000247.1:0-7078 GCA_043803325.1 Methanobacteriota archaeon
CTCAATCTATATTGGAACCTCATCAGGGCTTATCAGGGTATATCCATGGGTTGATACTCTTCCTGCTACCTACGATCCCCGAGTTCGACCATGGTATATCCAGGCAGACCTGGGTGAAAATCTTACCTGGACGAACCCGTACGTTGATTCAAGCAGCGGCGAACTTATGATGACCTGCGCTATACCGATTCACTCCAAAACGAGGTCTTTTGACTGGGTGATCGGGCTGGATGTCAAGGTGCAGACGATCAACCACATCATCAATAGTACCGATGCAGGTGGAGAAGGGTACGCGTTTTTGATCGATAATAACGGCCATATCATCGCCCGCCCAGGACTAACCACACATGATACAAGATGGGATGAATCATACTCAAATGAAAATCTTCTCGAATCTGACAATGAAGAACTTCGCGCTACCGCAAAAGAGATGGTAGCTGGAAAAACTGGTTTGCGGCGACTTTCATATGCAGAAGGGGAGAAGATCATCGCCTATGCTCCGATACTTAGTACTGGATGGAGTATCGGGATAGTCAGGCCAGTATCATCAATACTCGCCCCGATTAATGAGACCGAGCAACTCATCAGAGATGAAACACGTTCTACATCACAGGATATCGCTAAAAATCAGACAGCGATGATGGACACCTATATTCTGGGTTCAGTCTTTATTCTCATATTAGTCAGTACCCTGGCAGTCCTGTTTGCCCGCTATATCACAAAACCTATCGGTATCCTTATGCAGGCTACCCGTGTTATCGGATCCGGCGATCTCTCAAAACGAGTCACCCTACATACAGGAGATGAATTTGAAGAACTTGGCAATCTCTTTAACGGAATGTCTGATAATCTGATCACGGTTATGGACACCCTTGCCCGGACATCCGCCGAAAAGGAACGATATGCTACCGAACTTGACATCGCACGCGAAATACAGGAAAGTTTTCTTCCAGAAACACTTCCGGACGTGAGGGGCATAGATATTGCTGCTCACTCATTAATGGCCCGAGAAGTTGGGGGTGACTTCTTTGATATATTTCCATTTGAGGTCGTCAGGCTGCATGCGAATCGGTTAATTCTGATGATCGCCGATGTATCAGGAAAAGGTGTCCCTGCAGCTCTATTTATGGCCCTTTCCAGGATTGTTATCCGGGTAAATGCCAGTTGGTATGAAGATCCTTCAGAAGTCATTAACGCAGCAAACACGATAATCTCCCGCGAGTCGCGTTCTGGGATGTTTGTTACTACCTTTTACGCAGATTATGAAGAAGCGACGAGGAGATTCAGATACGTCAATGCCGGGCATAATCCCCCAATCCTTCTACGGGGTGGTGAAATGACGGTGCTTTTAGGTACCGGTCCGGCTATCGGAGTAATGGAAGATATTGAATATGATTCAGGATATGTAGATCTTCAGGAAGGAGATCTCCTGGTCCTCTATACCGATGGGGTAACCGAGGCAGTTGACGGAAACCTTGAACTCTTCGGAGAAGAACGGTTACGCGATATCCTGAATGGACATGCCGGGTTATCAGCACAAGAGATTCTCGAGACTGTTTTTGCAGAGGTAGAGAAGTTTGCAGGAGAACGTGCACAAGAAGATGATATCACCCTCGTCATCCTGAAAGTGGGCTTCGCAGGGAACTCTTCCTGAATAAATCAGTCTCATTTTTTTACTCAAAATATTAAAGAAAAGTGTTCAATGACTACGATGAGATATATAGCTAAAAACTCCTTATTCAAAGGAATAGAATCGTGTCTAGTAAGGAGAGTCTGATGGAAGAGTTGTCAACATTGAAGGTACTCGTTGTAGAGGATAACCGTACTCAGGCCGAATCACTCCGGTACATTCTGGAGAAAGCAGGCCATAAAGTAGTTATTGCTACTGATGGAACTGCAGGCCTCGATATGATCAAAGAGCAGCAGCCAGATCTAATTCTCACTGATGTGATCATGTCGCCTATGGATGGGTATGAGTTTTGCAAGCGAATAAAGGAGAATGAAAAGACCAGGAGAATTCCGGTCATTCTTGTTACCTATCTATACAATCCATCAGATGTAGTAAAAGCCCTTGAATTCGGAGCAGATAATTTTATCATCAAACCATTTGATGCAGAATGCATATATTCCCGGATTACCAGTACTATTCAGGCGATACATCAGGCACCGATTGAAAGTGCAGAACCACTGAACGTTTCATTTTCAAATCATCATTATGTTATAACCTCAGGAAGAGTACAAATTCTGAATATTCTTCTCTCCACATACGAGACAGCCATAAAAAATAACTGCGAACTTCAGATTGCAGATGAACGGCTGCATTACCTGAATGCACAACTTCAAAAGGCAGTCTCTGATCTAAAACATGCGAATGAAGAACTCCACCATAAAAATGTCGAACGCGGGCGTCTTCAAACCGCGTTAGACCGATCAAATAAAAAGTTTCAGTATATGGGAAGTATCATCCATCACATCCTCCTCACTCAGTTAAGTTCAATATATCATAATCTTGATAAAGTCCGTGCGGGTCAGCTGGGTGGGCAGTCGGAGACCGGGCCGTACTTTGGAAAAGCATACGAACTGGTTGAGAAAGCCCTCAACATTGTTCGGATCACCAGTGAAACTCTGGACCCCATGACACAAAGCCCTGCATGGATGGATCTTCACCACCTGGTAAAAAATTCGCTTAGCGATCTCTCACCCGGGATGGTAAGAATTGACTGTCAGCTCCCTGAAAATATCTGGATAAATGCATATCCACTCATTGAAAAGGTTTTTTCAGAGTTGATAGACAATTCTATCAGACATGGAAAGACGACCACTACCATACGATTCAGCATGCAGGAGATCCTGGGGGATCCAATTCTTATCTACGAAGATGACGGGGTAGGTATTCCAGAATCAGATAAAAAGATGATATTTTCTCATGAATATGGATTAAGTGCCAGTCATGGCCTGTTCCTCTCTGAGGAGATCCTTTCTGTCACAGGTATTACGATAAACGAGTCTGGTGAACCAGGTATGGGAGCACGATTTGAAATACGTTTTCCCAAAGGAACTATCCGCACCGGACCTGATACCGGGTTTGCATAATCGAATAATTAATAACCTGGTTATTTCGTAAAATCGTAGTCCAAATGAATAAGTCTTATTAAGTATAATGATGGATTAGATGGCCTCTCGGAATACGCTCATATATGAGGACATTTTAGGTGCTTTCTCCCAAGGAAAGAAATATCTCAGTATCTCTGAGGTATCTCAGTTGTGCGGTCATCATCGACATACGGTCGCACGATACCTCGATAGCCTGGTCTTGTCAGGACGTCTAGAGATGCGAGAGCATGGTCAGAAAAAGAAGTACTATCTCTCTGATGTAAAACCTGAATCTTCTCTTCTTAACTTTTCTTCCCATATCCTTATCATTCTGAACACGAATCTATCGATACGATGGGTCAATGATACGTTCCTTCGCCTGATTGATTCGACGTATGAATCAGTAATCGGTCTGAGTATAGAGTCGCTCCAGCTGGAGCGACTTTTTGGACCAGATTTTTATCAGGAGATGCGAATAGTCAGCGCAGGTGAGACCCGAACCTTTGAGACGAGTATTGCACATGAAGAGAAAGTCAGAACGTATCTTTTCACCTTATCCTCAGTCACCTTCTTCCAGGAACGCCCCGCTATGGTTATTAACGGGGAAGACATCACTGAAAAACGAACTTTAGTCGAAGCTATCCGCGTTAATGAGTCTAATCTCCGCCTAATCACTGAGAGTGTCAGAGACATTATAATACGATGGGATGGTGAGGGGATTGTCTCATATGTATCTCCTGCGTGTGCTATCCTCACCGGCTATGTATCCACAGAGATCGTAGGAGAAAATATATCCAATTTTATTCACCCAGATGATCTTCCTGGTTTGAAGATAATTCTCCAAAAAGTTCAGTCCCCTTCTCAACGCATACCTGCCTCATTCAGATTCAGAAATATCAAAGGTGACTGGATATGGTTTGAAACAATTACCACTCCTCGCCTTTCTGAATCCGGAGAGATTGAAGATTATATTTCCATCTGGCGCGATATTACTGAACGACTGGAAGCAGAAACGAGGCTTGCTCTCTCTGAGGAGAAGTACAGACGACTTTTCCAGAGTGCGAAGGATGCGATTATTCTTATGGGACTCACGGATGATCTCTCCGGTATCAATTCCTTTGAGATGAATAACAATGCCTGCTCCATGATTCAATACACGCAGAATGACTTCTTTGCGTTGTCTATATCAGATATTGTTCAGCACGAAGATATCCCTCATCTTCAGGACGTTATCATCTCATTTCTTCAGAATAAACAGGCCTTCTTTGAGATAAATCTCATCAGGAGAGATGGGACAACCCTCCCGGTTGAAGTAAATGCTCATCTCTTTTCTCTGCAAGATAAACCAATTGTCCTTGCAATTGCCAGGGATATTACTGAGCGGAGGCGAATTGAAGCAGAAATCCAGGATGCGTTACTGCGTCTTGAGAATATTCTAGAATTTCTCCCTGACCCGGTATTTGTACTTGATATAACCGGAACGGTCACGGCGTGGAATCAGGAGATGGAAAACCTTACCGGGTTTCCAAAAAATGAGATTCTGGGAAAATCTGATTATGCTTACTCCCACGCATTTTATGGTGAAGGAAGACCGGTTCTTGCAGATTACATTCTTACCAGAGATCCAGAGATACTCAACTTATATAAAAATCCGGTTATCGATGGAGATACCATTATGGTCGACATCCAGACCCGCAATCCGGTAAATCAGATTTGGATGTGGTTCTGGGTAAAAGCAGCTCCATTATATGATATCCATGGAAAGGTAATTGGTGTCATTGAAACCCTCCGTGATATTACATCCAGAAAACTGATGGAGATGGAGACTAAGAGGCAGAATGAGATATTTGAGGCAATCAGTCAGGCTGGATCCCACATTTTGCAGTCATCATCGTTTTCTGATTGCGTTGCTAAGACGATTGCCCTTATTGGAGAAGCTTCTGATGTCAGTTGCATCTGTCTCTTTGATAATAAAGAACAAAAAAAATCGGAGTCATCAATCCCATTCCGGGGATGCTGGCTTTCTGATCCACGTTCCAGATCTCTCTATGAGTTCTGTTCTGGATATAATTCTGATGATAACACGTCATATGAACCTATCACCTTGATGGTTGCAGAAGGGAAGACTATCTTTCGTCTGGTGCAGAATCTAAAAGAATCAGAACAAAAGAACTTTCAGAATGCAGATATCAAGTCGATCCTTCTGGTTCCGGTCATCATTGATGGAGAAATTCGTGGTGCAGTCGGACTGATTGAGAAGAAGTTTGATCGAGTATGGAGTAAGAAAGAGATATACGCCATGGAGATCGCTTCTTCTCTGATTGGGAGTGCCATTGTCAGATTTCAGGTCAGGGAGGCACTATCCCGGAGTGAGCGGCAATTCAGAACTCTGGCGCAGAATATTCCGGGAATTGTCTTCAGGATCTCACTTTCTGACTCTGATGTGGAGTTCTATAATGATCATTTCGAGACACTTACCGGGTACTCGGTTCAGGAACTCGCAAGCGGGCAGATAAGTTCCCTGATACCACTGATTCTGGCTGAGGAGAAAGATCAGGTCATTCAGACAAAGATGAATGCTATCATGACCGGGGAACCATACGATATTGAGTACCGGATAATTGATAAACAGGGAAAAGTCAGGAGAATGAGTGAACGCGGTCTCCCGGTATCAGATGAATCTGGTAATGTGGTGAGCATTGACGGAATTATTCAGGATATTACTGAATCGTAGGCTATACAATCCTGATCATATTAAGGCTGGGCGCCGGGTGATATCCTGAATATCAGGAGTTTCACCCGCATATAAAAAAAGAGGGTTATTCCTCTGCAAAAATATTTGTGTAGATGGAATCCGTGCCAGTCGCATCCAGACGTGCACGTTCCACTCTCTCTTCTGCAAGAGCATGAATTGGTGGAGTCATGTCTACACCTGGTGTGTGTTTGAACATCTTCTCTATCTCAACCTGCTGGGCATGCATAAAGAGAGCATTTCTGATATCCATTGCACAGAGTTCTTCACACTGGCCACAGTTGATACAGGAGTCAGAAATGTGAGCAAACCTGATGAGGTGGAACATTAAACCCGGTGGTAATTGTCCCGGAGTGATGAACCACGGTTTTTTGGTTGAGCATTCCACGCAGTAACAGATGGGACAATTGTCCACACAAGCGAAACACTTGATGCACCTGGAGCTCTCCTTCATGATCGTCTTGAGCCGTTCTTTTCCGGTTCCAAGAGCGGTAAAGTCCTTCTGGCGCCATTCGTCGCCGAGTTTGAGCATGGCCTTCTCAACCTTACCTCTCATATCAACGCCCTTCGAATCGGGAGTAGAGGTCTCAATAGCTCCTTTTGATTGGGCCTGAGACACGAGGTTTGCTCCCTTCTCTGAGCAGACCTCAATGAAGGTGGCCTTTCCTGCTTTGTCTCCGATGACTCCCCAGTTACCGCAGGCGAGATCTGCGCCGCGGGGGATCTTCATCTTACAACGGCGGCAGTTTGCACGGCGACCGAATCCTTCTTCTTCGAGTTCGTCGATCTTGATGCCTTTGTGTCCACCTTCATACTCAATGATGAATTGACCCTTATCGATCTCTTCCTTATGAACACTGTTTGGATCAACACCAAACTTCTCAGTGATCATCTTCCTGGCTGCAACGGGACTGACAGATCCACCACAGTTGACCCCGATCATCACGACGTTGTCAAGGTTTATCTGGTTCCTCTTTGCCAGTTCATAGAATCCCATGACATCACAGCCCTTGCAGGTGACTGCGATCTTCATGTTTTTTGCGCCATCGAGGTATTTCTTCAGAATCTTAGGCATCAGCAGCGTACCGCAGTGCAGGGATCCTGCAGTTGACGCTATCTCTGCCGGATCGGTGATGAATGCAGGAACTGCATCATAGATGTCCTGTCCTCTCCGGACTGCAAGGACTGCATCAACGGTCTTGCTTTCGAGTGCATGCTTGAGGAGAGCCGTAA
>JAZDKH010000248.1:0-7891 GCA_043803325.1 Methanobacteriota archaeon
CGAGAGGAGAATAAGAGGAGAAACGAGCTTCCGTCATCCCATAAGGGATCATTCCGAATCTCTTCCGATGACTTTGCCCGGATTTTACAAAAAAAAATATCCGGATATCCCGGGGAAGAGGTATCATCTTTTATATGTGGCCCTTGCTTTTAGTCAGGATACGGTCAGATGGATCCGGGTGATCCTGAGTGATCATCAGGTCTTTCGGATTCTTTGCACCCATCCGGGCAGACCGGTTCAGGTCTGGCACTCCATGGCTCCTGAAGGAGCAGAGACATCAGTCATCCCGGATCGCTCTGATATGAACCGGTTTGCTGACTTTTTAATCCGATCATCAGGAAAAACGATAGATCCCGATAGCATAGAACTCTCCTTCCGGTTCAAAACCGGTGAGATGGTCACCCTCACGAGGGTGATGGATGACCAGGGGCATTATTACCGTATAGATGTCCGTAAAAAAGAGTTCGTGGAGGTTGAACTGGAAACCTCTCCGGGTGATACCCGGAAACATATACCGATCCCAAAAATCTCTTCTCCTTCCGGAAAACCGGATTGCCGGATTGAGGAACTCCTGACAAAAATATTTGATCGGGATGAAGGAGAAGGACGGAGTGGAGTCTCAGAGGAAGGAGTCGGGGAAGATCCTCCTTCAGTTCAGGCAGGATTAGTTGACAGGGTACTGAATTCCATCAGGACCGGGCTGAATGGTTTCTCTCTTCCTGAAAAACGGAGAAAGGAGAAACCAGAATCTGATGAAGCTCCGATACCCGATACCCTGCAGGTTCCTTCTGTTTTGAATATACAAGGTGAAGGGGGCACGATAGCAGAAGAGGCGTACTGGCTTTTTCAGCCTCATGCCTATGCAGTGATTGTGCAGGATCGAAATAAGGACCGGTCATACCGGGTTATTGAGCCGGAGCTCTCCCCCCGTGAACGGATTATCCTTGAGGAGACCCATGAGACGCTCCGCGATGTGCTGGTGTATGATAAACCGGTGACAAAAGGGGAACTCTTTCTCGAATATCACGAGGTTGCAAAGGTGGTCAGGACCTATGATCCGAAGATCACTGATGACCGCCTCTCAGTCCTTTACTACTATCTCCGGAGAAATCTGAACGGGTACGGGAAGATTGATGCCCTGATGTATGATGAACTTCTTGAGGATATCTCCTGCAACGGGCATGATCTCCCGGTGTATATTCATCATCGGTACTATGGCAGTATCCCGACATCGGTCAGGTTTGAGACCGAAGAACTGAACCGTTTTGTCCTTAAACTCTCGCAGAAGGCTGACAAACAGATCTCCCTGACCTCTCCGCTCCTCGATGCCTCTCTTCCAAACGGATCACGGGCTCAGATCACATACTCAGATGTCGTCTCAACGAAAGGGAGTTCATTCACTATCAGAAAATTCAGGTCTGATCCGATGACACCGGCGACCCTGATGGCATTTGGAACCTATAGCGACGAACTGCTTGCATTCATCTGGCTCGCCCTTGAGAACCGGCAGAGCCTGATCGTTGTTGGTGGAACGGCAAGCGGGAAGACATCAGCGATGAATGCGTTCTCGTTCTTCATCCCGCATAATTCAAAGATTGTCTCGCTTGAGGATACCAGGGAGATTCAGATACCTCAGAAGAACTGGCTCCCGGTCCAGACCCGGGCAAGCAATACGGTAAATGATCGGGGGAGTGTGGATCTCTTTGATCTGCTCAAAGCATCACTTCGTCAGCGACCGGAGTATATTATCGTCGGTGAGGTCAGAGGGAGCGAAGCACAGACACTCTTCCAGGCGATGAACAGTGGGCATACCACCCTTTCAACCCTTCATGCCGGAAACATCGAGGAAGCCCTGAACCGACTGACCAACGAGCCGATTAACGTTCCTCCTGCAATGTTCGGGGCACTGAACCTGATGGTGATCCAGACGTTCCACTATCGTGACGGCCGGATGATCCGGCGGTGTGATGCGATCCATGAGATCGTGCTCGGAGACGGGGACAAAGTTAATTGGAATGTTCTGTTTGAGTACGAGCCGAAAGATGACTCATTCAGAAAGATTTATAAAAAGTCCAAGACTCTTCAGGCAATTCAGTACATGCACAACTGGAGCGAGGAGGAGATCAGATATCATCTCGCACTCCGGGCCGGATTCCTGGCGAAACTCCGTAACCAGTACAGCACGGATCCCGAGGTCCTGATGCGGATGATCACAGATCTCCGGAGGCTCGCATGATTGGTATCACTCCCCGTCAGGTTGATGAGTGGCTGGAAGGGACGACCCTCCGACGGTCTATCCGGGCATCTCACCTCCCCTACTCCCAGTACTCCTACTTTCTCCTCCTGCTCAAATGCAGTATCCTCTCGGTGAGTATTTTTGTAATTTTGACTGCAGGTATGGTGACAACCGGGGTGGAGATCATTCCCGGGATGAAAAATATCTACACCATCCTGATACTGTTTGTCCTTCTGGTGCCTGGTGTCATCATCGGTATCTTTACGTATCCATCAACGGTTGCCACCGGGAGAAAGTCCTCGATCGATCTCGATCTCCCGTATGCGATCACCTACATGCAGGCTCTTTCCACGACGATGACGCTGTATAATGTCATCAGGAAGATCTACGAAGCAGATGACCTCTTTGGTGAGGTCGGAAAAGAGTTCGGGCTCATCGTGCGGGATGTTGAGGTATTTGGTGATGACCTCTACTCAGCAATTCGGAATCTGCAAAAAGTGACTCCGTCAAAGAATCTTGAGGAATTTCTCAATGATCTCCTCCTCCTCTCAAACAGCGGCGGGGACATTACCAACTTCCTGTCATCCCGGTCGGCATATTTTCGTGAGTCTGCTGCCCGGGAACTTGACTCGGTACTCAAGACTATCGAGGTGATGGCAGAGGTGTATGTGACCGCGTTTGTTGCCGGCCCTATCACCATGATCATCATCATCGTAGCTCAGAACCTGGGAGGAAAATCTGATCTCTCTCTGTATATGCCTATGATTATCATCGGGCTGGCTCTTGGTTCCATCGGGATGATCTATATCCTCTATCTGATGCTTCCGACCATGAAGATGGATATCACCAGAAAACCGGTTGATGAATCAGAGTTTGCAGATGTCGCAATAGATACGCGGGTGTTCTCGAAGGTGGACTCGAATTTTTTAAAGAGTGTTGAGTCGAAAAGAAAACGATACCGGCTTGAAAACCTTCTGAAAAACCCTGTCCGGGCGTTTATCTCCAACTATGATTATGGGATTGCCCTTGGATGTGTTCTTGGGGGGGTCGTCTTTGCCTTGTATTACTTCGGAATACTCAACGAATGGATTCCGGGCATGTCTCATGAGGCATTTATCAGTCTGTGTATCATCTTCTTTCTGGCACCAATTTCCCTGGCATATGAGGGACGGAGTTGGTTTGTGAATAATGTTGAGCGTCACACCCCTGAATTTCTCAGGCAACTTGTTGATATGAAGGATGTCGGGGTGACGCTTCAGTCTGCGATTGCACTGATATCAAACTCCAAACTCGGAGTGCTCAGCCAGGAACTCGTGATGACCTCAGAAGATATCAGGCGTGGATCGACCACAATCAATGCCCTGGTACGGATGGAGGACAGGATAGGGCTGGTTTCTGTGAAACGGGCGATGTCTCTCCTGGTCAAAGCGAGTGAAGTGACCGATTATATCAAGGATGTCCTGATCATTGCGATCAATGACTTTGAGCATTATCTGAAATTGAAACAGGACCGGTTTAATATTGCAATCACGTACGTGATGATTGTGTATCTTGCGGTCGGCATTTATATGTATACGGCCTATTCGTTGAATGTCTCGTTTGTTTCGTCTTTTACGAATTTCAATATCTCGTTTGATACAGCCGGGAATCTGACTGATATGTTCCGGATCGGACTTGTTCTCAGTTTTTTTTCCGGGATGATGGCCGGACAGTTATCCTCGAACAGTATTCTTTCCGGGTTTAAACATGCAATTTTACTGGTTTTCGGGTGTTTTGTTCTGTTCATGTATATCATTCCCTACCAGATGGATCTACTCCACACCGCAGCAGCAGCGGCTGCGAATGCTACCGCAGGAGAGGTATAATGATGAAAGATCCTGCAATTTCATCAGTGATCAGCGAGGTTTTATTGATCGCCCTCGTGCTCATTCTGGTTCCGGTGGTGACCGTAAGTCTGATGAACCAGCTTCCGGAGGTCCGGGCGGCGACCGTGACGATACAGATGGGATCGCTCAGCCAGTCAGGAGAGATCCATCTTTATCACAAAGGAGGTGACTGGGTGAAGCGTGAAGATATTCTTCTCACCGTCAACGGCAACGAGAATAACTCCTGGAAACCCAGATTTCTGAACAGGACATTTGATCTTGGAGATAATCTGACACTATCCGGAATTGGACCGGGAACAACAATCAGCCTGGTCACCCATCGGGCAGTTGTTTTCAGCGGGATTGCAGGATCATGAAAGAGGATGCGGTCTCCCCGGTGATTGCCTTCATGCTCCTTCTGATGATTGTCGTTTCGTTCATCTCGGTCCTGAATGCGTATTATATTCCCTCTCTCAAAGAGCAGGCTGAAATTCAACATCTGCATTCGGTTGAAGAGAGTTTTTCCAAATTATCCTCTGATGTTTTACAGATATTGACATTCAGACAGAATATAACCTTAAAAGAACCGGTAGAACTTGGAGGAGGAGATGTGCTCTTTTCGCCATTGAGATCTTCAGGATATCTTGAAGTAAATACCGGAGTAAACGAAGGATCTCTTTCTTCACTACTGGTGTCTGTGAACTCGAACCAGGTATTCCAATCTGATGTGAACCGTTCCCGGATTATATATCGACCGGTGGGAAACTTCTGGATGAATCAGGGATATGAGTGGGAAGATGGAGTTTTGAATATCAGCAAAGGGAACCGGAAGACGTACCTCGGATATGCAGACCACGCAGATGAGAAAGCAAAAGCAGAGCGATGTGCATATTATGAAATGCTTATGCCCCGGGTTCACCTTGATACGTATCCATCCTCGATCCTTATTGATCTCATTACCCTCGAAGATTCAGGACATCCCCGATCGGTGAGCAGCAATGGGGCAGGAACGATCTGGATCGATCTGAAAGAGTCTGAAAGAAAGAGTTTGGAATTACATTCCGGGGATACAGTTTCTTTTCAGTTCACCGGGAGCGATGAAGATGAAACCGGATTCAAATCTGCAATCAATAAAACCTTCTCTGAATGGTCCAACCATAATGAGACTCTGTGGAATAGTACTCATTACCGGCTCAACATCGTCGATAACAGCGAGAATATCTACCCGGTTCTAACGTTAGTCAGACGAAATCTTTCGTTTTATCCTGTTTAATCATTCATTATTACAAGTTTTATTTTTTCCGGTGTTCCCATTATAAGGTTTTAATTTGACGGGCACTATCATATCGCTCATGACCTCCACGGATCTGGTTCCGTGGAGTGCTATCTTCAATAATTCCGTCTACATGAAGGTTCTTTGTATACGAAATGCAGGCTGGATTGCAGGACAGGAGATCTGTGATATATGATAAGAACATATGGAGCATCAAGAACTATGTTAAAGGAGGACTGGTGACTATTGAGGATTGAGGACGATCCCGGATACACGATCCTGCGCAATAAACGGGATGTTTCCCGTTTTCAGATTCTTGTGGAGATCGCTGAACATCAGCCTGCGGTTCGTCAGCAGGAGATCGCAGCAATGCTCGGGGTTACCCCTCAGGCAATATCCGAGTATATCCGTGATCTGATTGACGAGGGGATGATCAAGGCTCCCGGAAGAGGGAGATATGAGGTCACCCGCGAAGGTATCGAGTGGCTACTTCAAAATGCCGAGACACTTGAGATGTTTGCCCAGCATGTCAGGCGTGATATCATCCATCAGGTTTCAGTCTGGACTGCAATCGCTGCAGAAGATCTGAGGGCGGGTGATCGGGTCGGCGTGTACATGAAAGAGGGTATCCTCTATGCCTCCCGGATGCCGACCTCAGCGAACGGAGAGGTAGCGATAGACACCCCGAAAGGAGACGAAACCGGGGTTACCAAGCTTGATGGTATCATTGACCACTCCGAGTCAGTGGTACAGGTCTGTAAGGTCCCCCGGGTTGAACGGGGAGGCTCGCGAAAAGTGAAGTTAGACCAGCTGGAAGCAGTGATGGACACGATATCGGTTGTTGCCTGTGTTGGTCTTGAGGCCTGGGTCTCTCTTAAAAAGATAGGACGGGTCCCGGATCTCTATTTCGGTTCACGAGAGGGGGTGATTGAAGCAGCCCTACATGGAATTCCCTGCGGGATTGTCATTATCGATGAGTTTTTTACCGACTTCCTGAAACAAGTGGAGCAGGCTGAACTCAGCTACGAGATCCATGATCTGATCTCATCATGAAAATTAGGTATCCTCCGGTCTGGTCGATCCGATCAGACTGGAGTGATGTATCTCCCGCGTTTTTTGCGGATAATTGGTTAAAAATCAGAATATAGAAATTATTATTTCTCTGCTGCCATCTCGACATCTTCTGCCTTGATGGTCTTACGTCCCGCATGAGATGCCAGCCGGTTCGCCTCTTTCGTCAGTTCCCCGATGTATTCCTCTGCCATCTTCACCAGCATCTCTGCTGCATCGCTTCCCACACGCTCGGCTCCATTAGCCTTCGCGATCCTGATTACTGCTGCAATTGGTAAGTCTGCCATAATATTGCCTGAATAATAATATCTTGAAAAATATATAAAATTGCTGGAAGAATCTTTTCCAATTCAACCGGGTTGAACCCCTCCCGCAGCCGAATCACCCGGCCACGGTGCTCCTGGGTGTACCGTCGTCTTCATTATTTAAATACAATCTGATCGTATCTATCTCTCAAAGGATGTATCCTATTACGGTCTTTTTCTCCAATCCCCAGATATCCGGTCCTCCTTTAGGTGAACTATGGAGAGATTACATTCCCCACACGGTAACCGGAAATGAGCATGAATGGTCAGGTGTCCCGGTATACCTCTCCTCTTTTCTGAATACTTTCTCATCCCAGGAGACTCCGGGTGTCTGATCAAAGACAATCAGATGTGCCTCATCAGCACCACTCTGGTCAGCATATCTGGATACCTGGGCAAGGCCGTTCTGAACGGTTTTTTCCCGGGAACTCCTGATTATTTTCATCTCAATGACTATTCGTTGCCAAAGAGTATTCGAGACAGGCCATGCAACATACAGGTCAACTCTCCCCCTGCCAAGACCGTATTCCCGATCGATACGTCCTCCCCCGTTCACGACCCGCTGGAGAAATGCCATCAGGAGCAACTGGGGTGCAACCTCTTTATACTGAAAAATTTCCACCCAGCTCTCCTGGTGTTCCCGAAAGAATTGCTGGAATGCGGTCAGTAATGCTGCAGTATCAAGTCGGTTATCAGGGGTGAGATACCATGATTGTTTCAATGCCATTCCCATCTGGGCATTCCATGAGATTTCTCTGGGGATGACTTCCTGGTAGATTCGATTCGCGATGGCTATCTCTCCGTTCTGCTCCTGCCGTATAAGTCCAAGATCCAGCACATACTCTACATCAGGTGATAAAAAACCGGATTCAAACGAATCACTCGCCAATATCGGCTCGATAACCCTTCTGACCCGCTCTTTTTTGAGCTTATCGGTGAGTTGATCAAGGTGTGTCTCCCGCCGGAGAATTAGATTCTCCTTCGCCTGGATAACCAGATCAGGAGTTACGGTCCGGCTCCGATCCTTTTCTTCAAGCATTCTGAAACATATCTCATATCCGAGAGCATTCACCAGCCATGGCTGACCGGAGGTAAGATTCCATACCTGCGAAAAAACAGACTCTTCAAATATCTGACCGGT